>JAEKLQ010000026.1 GCA_019509785.1 Fibrobacterota bacterium
CGGGATATTCTCGTTGGTCACCAGCGAGTTGTACAGCAAGGGCGAGGACTTGTCCAATTCCTTGGTGATGATGAACGGCTTGTGCATGCGCTTGCCGGTGGGCAGGCCCGAGGCCGCGTCCCGGGGCGAAACGATCTCATGGGATACGGCGATCACCATGATCTTGCCTTCGCGGCCCTTCTGGGTCACCGAGCCCTTGATCTCGCCTTGCTTTTGGCCCTTCAGTTTGAGGTATGCATTCAACGCCATGATAGTACTCCTTCTAAGGTTGAGAAGATTTCACGTATGCGGAAATATACATCCGATTCATACATCAATAATTTAATCCCCTGGCGTTTCCGCGTCTGTGAGGAGGCTCACACGGAGGGGTGGAGTGTGATAAATGATCCCTTAGGGTGGGATGGTGCGCATTGCTGTTTCGCTGAGGTGGGTCACGGGCGGTGCGGGGCTGCGGGGGGGCTCAGACATGGCTCGCCGATAGACCTGTATTATGGCCCGCGGGCCTCGCGACTCGTCCGCATATCGTCCTTTCGCGGTCCGGCACCGGGCATGCGGACTATCTATGCGAGCATCGATTCGCGTTGCCCGCGGGCCTGCCGCCATGATTCGCCGCCCCGCAGCCCCGCACCGCCCGTCCTCCGCCGCGGGCCAGCGTTCGCACCCGACACACTAATCAGGAACATTCCGCCCATCCGCGTTCGCTGCGCGCTAAAGACCCTCGCCTTATCGACCCACAAACCCGACACGCCGTTCGCCAACAGGAAAGGTCCGCCATGGCTTCGGAACGAAGCAAGGCTTTTCCTTAGGGGGCCCCTTCCTTGGGGGGGCCAGACGGGTGGGTCCGTAGGGGAAGCCGGGCGTATAACGAGCGGAGCAGTCCTGGAAATGCGATCGATAACATTGTCGAACGCCCGCGTTTTCGCTAGCGGATCAACCCCTGGATACGCGGGCAGCCGCATTTCCAGGACGCCTACGACACGGTCCTACGGGGAGCGAAGTGCGCGCCCGGATTCCCCTCCGGCCCCGCCCTTAAGACCACCAACAAAAAAGGCGCCCCCGAAGAGGGCGCCTTGCAATCAATTCCGAACTTTAGACTACTTGCCCTTCGGCATCTGCGAAACCATCTGAAGGTTCACGTCGATGCCTTCCACCTGGAAGTGGGGGCTCACCGCCATGGTGACGCGATAGAAGCCGGGGTTGTCCGCGATTTCGGCGACTGTCACGTTGGCGGCGCTCAACGGGCGCTGCGCGGCCACCGACGGGCTCGGGTTCTTCATCTCGGTGACCAGGTTCTTCAGCCAATTGTTCAGCTCGTCCTGCAGCACCTGGGCGTTCTTGGTCGCGCCGATGTTCTCGCGTTGGATCACCTTCAGGTAATGGGCCAAGCGCGAGCTGAGGAAGATGTACGGCAGCCGGGAGTTGATCCGGCTGTTGGCGGTCACGTTGGGATCATCGTAGAGCTGGGGCTTCTGCGACGAGTTGGCCGAGAAGAAGCAAGCGTAATTACGGTTCTTGTAGAAGGAAAGCGGGATGAAGCCCTGATTGGCGAATTCGAATTCGCGGGTTTCCGGGATGAGGATCTCTGTGGGGATCTTCATCTGGTTGCCCTTGCCCACATCGTAAAGATGGATGGGTAGGTCTTCCAGCTTACCGCCCGCTTCCGGCCCGCGGATGTTCACGCACCAGCCGTTGTCGGCGAAGGCGCGGGACAGATTGGCCGCCAAGGCGAACGTCGCATTGCCCCACAGGTACTTGTCATGCTGATCGCCGGTGACCTTTTCCTTGTAAACGAACTCCTTGACCGGGACGGTATCCGGGCCATAGGGGAGACGGAGCAGGAAGCGGGGCAGCACGAGGCCGACGTAGCGGGAGTCTTCCGATTCGCGGAAGGCCTTCCACTTCAGGTATTCGGCGCGTTCCATGTAATTGGAAAGGTCTTCGATGGCCGGCAATTCGCTCGCGTTCTTGCGATTGAAGAATTGCGCGCCGACCGAACCGATGAACGGGCAATGCGCCGAGGCCGAAATCTTGGACACGTTCTGCAACAGGGAAACGTCCTGCGGCTTGGACGTGAACTCGTAATTGGAAACGATGGCGCCCACGGGCTCGCCGCCGGGGGTGTCGTATTCCTGGGTATAGATATGCTTGTAGAGCCCGGTCTGGATGGTCTCGGGGGAATCCTCGAAGTCTTCCAGCAAGGCCTGCTTGGACGCGTCCAGGATTTCGATCTTGATGTTCTTGCGGAAGTCGGTCCGATCGACCAGGAACTTCAGGCCCTTCCACGCCGACTCCAGCTTCTGGTACTCGGGATGGTGCAGGATGGCGTCCAGCTGGGCGGAGATCTTTTCGTCGATGGCGGCGATCTGATGATCGAGTACGGTCTTATCGATCTTCTCGACGGTGGTGCTGCTGTCGGAAATCGCCCCGATGAATACGCGCAGAGCGGCGGTAATGCGCTTGTTGGCTTCCACTTCGGCGATGTCCGCCTCTTCCCGGAATTGGAGCAGGTCGACGGGCTTATCGGGCGCCGCCTTGATGTCCATGTATTCCAGGATCTCGTTGACTAGGCTTTTCTTATCTTCGGCCATGTATCTCTCCTGTTACCCGTTGTCCTGGACTTTTATTCCGCGGCCTTGGCGCCGTTGTCGTCCATGGGGACGATCTTGTCGAGCTCGGCCACCAGGCTGTCCATGGCGGTCTTGTCCTGCATGATGCCTTCCAGCTTCTTGCGGAATTCCTTGTTATCCATCAGGTTGGACTTCAGGTCCTTGACCAGGTTGCGGGCGGCCAGGAGCTTGGAGAGCTGCGGCACCTGCTTCACGATCTCGAGAGGGCTGAAATCCTTGATGTTCTTGAATTTCAGATCCACCTTCAGATCGCCGCCGCCGGGATTGATCTTGTTCTCGACGCTCATGTTGAGGCCGAGATCCATGGACTCCATCACCTGGTTGAAGTTGTCCTTATTGATGTTGATCTTCTCTTTATCGACGATGCGGCCCGTATCCCCCTTTTGGGAGAAGTCGCCGAGCACGAGCATCTTGAAGGGGAGCTCGACCTTTTTTTGGGCGCCTCCCTTGTCGATATCCAGTTTGATGTTGACCCGCGCTGGGGGGATTTCGTTTTGGAAGCTGCCGGCCATGATCCAACTCCTGGTTTTTTGGGGCGTAGAGCGTAAACGGCTCGAAACAAGAAACTTACTTGAGATCGGCGCTAATGGCTAGGACGGGGTCCAATTTAGATATTTGGGCGTGAACCTCAACGGCCTTTTCCCAGTAGATATGTTTCATCCCCTCGTCGGCGGCGGCCATCAGGGCCAGGAACACCTTCTGGGACAAATGGTAGGTAGAGACGCATAATTCGGGGTCCCATTCGGCCAGGGAATGCGCCGCGATGGACGATTTCAGGTCCTCCAGGAGCGAGCGCGCGACGTGAGGCTTGTTGCCCTTATAGAGCAATTCCGCCATTATCAACTTGCGATCGAAGTTGTTCTTTTCGCTGGAATCATTGGCCAGGCCGGTCCGGAGCACATGCAGGGCCGCCTCCAGCTTGCCTTCGCCCAGCAGGATGGAAGCCTGTTTCTGCTCTTCGCCCACGTCGCCCTTTTTCTTGATGGGGGCCGGTCCAGCGCCGCCGCCGCCGCCCAAAAGGGAAAGCACGTCCGACTGGATCCATTCCTGGGTCATGGGGTCGGCGAAGGGGGTACCGTCTTCGAAGGACAGGTTCGGGAGGGTCGGTAGGCGCGACAGGAGCAGGGCCAGCTCGGTACGGATGGCTTTGGAGCAGGCGGAGTACTCGGGCCCCAAGCCGGCCATGGCCGTGCAGATGAACCGCTGCAGGTCGAACCAGAATCCCATCCCGTCCCCGGAAAAGGCGTCCTCGCCGCCCTTGGCCAAGTCGGCCCAGGCTTGGGCATCGAACATGCCACGATAAGCCTCCAGGACATGCGGATATGGGGCGGGGAAGTGGGTGCGCCCGCCGGTATTGGGAATCGCCTCCTGCCAGGGGGCCCATTTCAGCATGCGGATGATCCGATAGGCGAATGCATCCGTTTTGGAATTCTCCAGCAGCCAGTAGGCGCCATTCTGGATCGACATGTAGGCATCATCCGTGGACGCGATAGGCCCTTGGGCCGGCCCTGACTGGGCCGCCGCGGCGGAGGAGTCGGCAGTCGAGGCGGTTTCGACCGGTTTGGGCTTATGCTTCTCCGCCATCTCTTTCACCAGCTTGATGAAGCCGCCGAAGGAAGGGGGATTCTCCGTGAACTTCTGATCGCAAAAGGCGAGCAGCTCGCCGAGCTTGTCGCTGGCGGTTTGCAGGGTTTCGTAAGTGGCGCCACCGTTCAGGGCGGCGAGCAGATTGACGTTGCGTTCCCCGTTCAGCCACTTGAGGGCGTTGGCCCGCGCGGTGGGGCGCTTGGGATGGATATCGTCCCAATGTTCCATGACCAGGCGGCAATAGCCCGTCACCGCTTCGCCGAAGCTGTCCAGGCCATCATTCATGGCCGTGGCCAGCGCCAGGTAGCCCAGCGCGCGCATGTCCTTGGATTTCTTGGTGAGGAAGCGTTTGGAGGCTTCCTCCATGATCGCGTAATTGTTTTCCGTGCTCTTATCGGCTTCGTTGCGCGCGGCTTCGAAGTCGGGATCGTAGCTTCCGTCCTCGCCGCAGAACGAGGCGTCGGAGATGGGGGCGAGCAGTTCGTCGAGCAGTGCCATGTGGCTTGGGCCTCTCGGTTAGGAATCGGAATGAAAAATGCAAAATGCGGGACGAGAACGCGGATGCGCGCGAAGATCGCGACCGCGTCATTCCATGCTCACCCTGCCATCCCCCCCGATCAGGCTCGGCGCCAGATCGAATTTGTAGAAGTCCGGCGTAGTGAACGGATTCTCGCGATCCGGGATATTGCCTTCCATGGTCACGTCCACGTCGTACTTGCCGGCGACGTTGAAGCGCCATTTGGCTGTGAGCCCGCCCGGACGGGGAGCGAAGGCGCGCGCGCCGTCGAGTAAGCGGTTGAAACCCCAGGCCCCGTCCACCCGGCGGCCCTCCGAGCCCCCGTTCACGTTGTCGACCAGGATCTCGGCGCCCTTGTAACTGTTCTCGTTAGGCCAACGGAAGGTGAAACGCGCCTGCCCTTCGCCGGGTTTCACGGCGATCTTATCCTCGCCCAGCCGGAAGGTGACCTTGGCGGTATTGCGCGATTCGGCCAGGGTGACGTTCAGGTTGTAAATGCGCAGGCCCGCGTCCGAATAAAGCCGGCGCTGGACCGAGTAGGCTTTGCTGATGCCTTCCAGCGCTCCCGGCGCGAAGCCTATGCGGATCCCGTTCCAATGCCTGGGGCTGATGGTTTCCTCTTCCACCTTCACGAAGGGCGCGAGCTTGCCGGAATAGAATTGGGTGAAGGGGCCCTTGTCCGGGGCGAAGAAGGCTTTCAGGTCCTCGAGATTGGCTTCGTTGCCGCCGGATTTGACCAGGGGATAGCGCCCCTTGAGGTTGGCTTCGTAGAAGGAAACCACCTTGGACTTGTAGGCGGCTTCGAGTTGGCTGCCCGCGGCATTGGCCAGATAGCCGGCCACGTCGCGCACCGGATTTTCCAAAAGGGGCGTCAGCCAGGTTTGGCTTTCGTAGCGCGCGGTGATGCCCTTGGCTGCGTTCCAACAGTTGTTCATGGGGCTTTCGGCCTTGCCGGCGAAGAGGGCCTGGGCCGCGTCCATCACCTCGCCGCCGTTGTCCCCGGCCTGCGCGAGCTTACCCAACACTTCCGAAAGCCCGCGGGCCGCCGTGAAATAGTCTTGCAGCAATCCGCCGCCCGAGGGGCCCCCGTTCAGCTCTTCCACGAACTTGAATTGCTCCTTCAGCCGTCGCTTGTCCGCATCGCGCGCTTCCAAAGCCATGGACAGGAGTTGGCCGGCCTTCCCCAGTTTCTTTTCCACCGCCCCGGTGCCGGCCGGGGGAGGGGCAAGAAGATTGGTCTCTACCAGCAAGCGGGAAAGCACGGCGGGCAGTCCCTGGGTGGCGGAAGCGAATCCGCTCAACTTGCCGGAAGCCTGGCCCGGTTCGCCGGGCAGGCGTACCGACAGGCTTTGCAAGAGGTGCATCCACTCGGCGGCGTACTCCTGGTAATACTTGTCCACCAAGGCGCGGTACAACTGCTTCTGATCCTGCATCTCGGGCGGCAAGGCGGCCACCGCGCCTTCGCCCAGCACCCAATCGCGTTGATGGGGCTCGGCCGCTCCCTGGGCCAAGCGGTCCATGGCGTCATCGTCGAAGGCGGCCTTGGTGTAGAACGCGCGCACCTTGGCATTGCTCTTCAGGGCCGCATCGGGCGGAACGCCCATCTCGGTCAATCCCAGATCGCGCGCGGGATCCTCGGATGCGACGATGGATGCGTAGAGCCCTTCGATGCTGGGGGTGCCCAACAAGCTTTGCCGCGCGGTTTGCACCAGGGGCGCGTCGCTCTTGGCCAAAGGCGGGGTTTGCTGGCGCATGAACCTGTCGGCATATTGCGCGGCATGATCTTCCAGGCCCGACTCCAGGTTGCCGGGAAGGTTTTCCGCGCCGAATTTGTTGGCGGCTTCCTGGGCCCACAGCGGGGACAACAGCTCGGACAATTCCGCGGCTTTAATCTCCTTCAAATGGGATTGGCCTTCGGTGGTGAGCAAAAGATAGAGCTTCAGGTTTTCCCGCAGATGCGCATGCTGGGAGGGGTTATCGTATTTCGATCCCATTTCCAGGGAAGCTCCCAGCGCCCGCAGCCCGTCGAGGGCGATCATCCGGTTGAGTTCGATGGTATGCGCCGTGGACGCGAGTTCGAGGGCCTCCGAAGAATGGCGGAAGCCCGGCGGCAAATGCCCGCCGCCATCGGCCCTTATCTCCTTAATCTTCGCCAGCAGGGCCCCGAGCACATCGTACTCGGCCCGGAAATCCGTTTGCGACCGCCATTGCAACCGTCCGGCCTCGGAGACGCTTTTGGCGACGCTGGACAGGTAGGCGCGGCTGCCGAAGAATCCGATCAATCCATAAACGAGGATGGCCAGGCCCGCGACGGCCATGATGGAAGAAGCGATGAGGGATTGCCGCGAAAGGCTTCCCAGGCGGTAGCCGGGGATCTGCGCCAGCGACTTGTCGTTCTTGAGCACCCCGCCGAAGAGGAGGAAGGTGAACATGGACCGGGGCCGGCTCAAGGAATCGGGCGACTTGGAGGCGGCGGGCCCGCGCAGCTTGGCCTTATGATCCAGGAAATGGGCGGCTTCGCCGCCGGCATCCGCGAAGGGATCGTTGGCTTTCGCGAAATCGGAGGCTTGGCTGGGCATCACGCTGGTGAGGAAGAAGCCGCGGAAGGCGGCGCGTTCGCGCCGCATGGTGTCCTTGAACAACTGTTCGACGAAGACGGCGATGCGCTCCTGGGCCGCGCCGAACTCGTTGGGGAAAAGGAAGATTTGCTTGCGCCGCGAAGGATCGGGCGCCTGCGAAAGGCGCTGGGGCGTGCGCGCCTGCAACGATTCCCAGATCTTCTTGTATTCGCGCTCGAAGCGTTGGCGCGCCGGCGCCAGGTTGCCGCGCAAGGCGAAGGTGGCGCCGAAAACCTGGTGGTTCTCGGGCTCCTGCATGTTCTCGAAATACTCCCGGAAGCCCGGGATGATGTCGGTATGCGTGAAAACCAGGTAGATGGGGAGTTCCAGGCGTAGCGTGCCCATGGCCAAGGCGATCCGCTCGCGGTAACGCGCGGCGAGTTCCCCGACCCCGGGCCCGCCGTCCAGCAATTCCCGCAGGCTCACCACCAATAGCAAGCCGTCGAGCGCGGTGCGTTTGCCTTCCTTGGAAAGCTGCGCCAGCCAATATTGGAATTCGTCGTCGCCCTCTTCGCCGGTGGCGTAGCGATTCGGGGCCTCCAGGAAAATGCCCTGGTTGCTGAACCACCACTGCGAGAAATGCTGGGTCTGCTTGGCGAGTTCCGCCGACGAAGGGAAGCGCCGCGGGAAATGGATGCCCGCATGCTCCAGCAGGCTGGTCTTACCCGAGCCCGGGCCGCCGAGCACGAGATAGAACCGGAAGACGTCGAGCGGATCCTGGCCCATCTTGGCCTTGCCCTTACCCGATTGCTTCAGGATGTCGAGGGCGGAACGGGTCTCGGCCTTGAGCGGTTCCAGCCAGGTTTTGGCCGCGGCCTCGGCTTCGAAGGGATTTGCGGTCGTCTGCTCTTGCCCCTTGAGTGCTTTCTTAAGCCGTAGGATGGCGAGGATCAGGGCCGTCAGCCCCGCCAGCAGCAACGGGAGCGCCGTCCACATCAGGCGCAGGCCGATGCCCTTGGCCCCGAAGACCGGCAGCAGGAAGAACAGGATCAAGGCGATCAGGAATCCCGCGACCAGGATCCAGAAGGCGGCGGACTTGAAGATCTTCATGGCGCGGGGACCTTGCTTTGCAGCCGCTCAATCGTCTCGCGGGCCGGATCGAGCGCCCCGTCGCTGGCGAACATGAGCACTCCGTACAACAACGCGGATACGACCAGGAAGATCGAAGTGGCGATGACCAGTCCCCGCCCGCTCCGTTCTTGTCCCTTCACACCGGGATGGACGTAGGCCGAAGGGGAAACGGCCTTGGGCGGTTCGCCCTTGATGCCTTCGATCCGCTTCAGCAGGTTGCGGACCACGTTGGGCAAGACCTCCGGTCCCGAAAGGCGGTAACGTCCCTGGAACCCCAGGGCCAGGCAGAGGTAGTACACCTCGATGATCTCGAGGTTGCGCTGCATATCGGGCAGCAAGGCTTCCAGGCGCTTGAAGAAATTCTCGCCCGCCAGGCTGTCGTTGAAATAGGTCACCGCCAGAGGATCGGCGATCCAGGTCTCCCGGCAATTATTCTCGGTATTGACGATGGTTTCGTCGATGAAGGCGGCCAAGGCGTAGCGGGCCTGCTCCGCCGCTTCGGGGGCTTTACGGTAGGTCAGGGCGGAGCGTTCGAAATCCTTGAAGTACGAGTTCAGCAAACGCCGCATCTGCTCGGGCTGGCCCAGGTTGGCCGTCTCCCGGATCTTGACGCCGAGAAGGAGAACGTCGGTCGCCAGGATGGCCAGGCTCGGGGCTTCCTTGTCCCCGCCCGCCGACCCGAACAAGGTTTGGCCCGCGCTGGCCCCGCCTTGGCCGAACAAGGTTTGCACGGCGCCATCGGCCCAATCCATGCCGCCCCCCTGGCCGTACGCCGTGCGCATGGCGGGCTGGAGGGGTTGTTGCAGGACGCGTTTCTGTCCGGGTTGCATCATTGATTCCCTGCGGTCGATGAGGATTCAGGCGACGCTGAAGCTGCGCGGGCCGCTCCGCTTAGGCCGTAACCCGGTCGTGTTTCATTCCGTCGTCGCTATCAATTCCAGCTTGGTCGAAGGCAGATCCGAAGGCATATGGATCGCCAGCGCTTTCGTCTGCATGACTTGATCCCAGAGTTCCCCGCCTTGCTGCAAGCGGAAATACTTGAATCCGGCCTTGGCGGGAATCGAGGACGGGGCCGCGGCTTCCGGCACCAGCGGGACGCCGGGAAGGGCGGCATTGACCATCATTTCCAAACGGCCCACGGGCGCGAGCTTGGCCTTACGCTGAACGGTGGTGATGATTTCCACCTCCGAGGCCTGGGCCGATACTCCCAGGTAGAATTGCTTGAGGGTGTTGAAGTCCGCATCGCGCATGTTCGCGGAATATTGGATCGGGCTCGTCTTCGTGAGCGGGAAAACGCGGTAGCCCGTAGGCACGGTCACGCCCAACAGGGTTTCGAGTAATTGGAAAAGCGGGCGGAAACAGGCCTGCAAATCGCCATGCACGTATTTCGGCATGTCCGTCGCCTTGGCATCCTGGCCGAAGCTCACCAAGCTCCCCGCGAAGGAAATCAGGCGGCGGAACAAGGCTTCGGGATGGGCGAAGGGATGGTTATGGAAATGGATGATCTCGGGCAGGGAACCGTTGATGGCAGCCAGCAGGAGGTAATTGGTGAGCGCCTCGGCGTTGAATTGGGCGATGCCCGTGCTCTTTTGCGCGCGCTGCCCCATCAGGTAATTGCTCTTCTGGATACAGCTTTCCATCAGCCTCTTCAGCTGGCCGGTAAGCCCATGGGCCGCCGCGATGCGCACCGCGGTGGGAAAGAACAGATCGCTGGGCAGAACGCGTCCTTGCGCATCCCGCACCAGTTCGGCGATCTTCAAGGTCTGGAAACCGGTGGCCGATTCCCCGTCGAAAAGGAGACGCAGGTTCAGCCGTCCGAAAACGAGTTCCTTCGGATTTCCCCCGGAATTGCCGTCCGGGATTTCCCGGGGTTGCCCTTGGAAGCGGGCGGGCTTTCCCTCGGCGCCGAAGGCGAGATTGGCGTTGCCGGCAGCGTAAGCGGGCACGGCCAGATGTACGCCCAGGTTTTCCCGGGAGGCGGGGAAGAAGGATTCGAATTGCCGCTGATCGGGCAAGGGATCGGTACGAGGGGCGGAAAAGTGGGTGCCGTCGGGGAAGATGCCGGAACAATCCTTCACCGAAAGGAATCCGTTGTCGAGGGAATCGCGTTCGATCTCGAGGGACGCCAGTCCGTAATAGAATGGCGAAAGGAATTGCAAGCGGGCGTGGATGGACCCATCCGCGAGGAGATCGGCTTGTTGCAAGTGTTGCGGGGAGAGGACCATGCCTTCCAGCCAGATGACCTTATCGCTCATGGAGATCCTTCGGCGGGGTGTGGGCTTGCATTTCCAGCCGGAAAATCTAGCATATAAATGCTTTTTCCGAATCCCGTTCCGCGAGGGGGAGAGCCCCTAACAAGTTAGGGGCTCTATATGAGGATGGTTCGCATGGGAAGATTCACGCTGCGCCTCTTGGGCCCCTGTATGCTGGCCGTTATGGCCGCCCATGCAACCGGGTTCCTGTCTTTGGAATCCAGCCCGAACGGCGCCGAAGTCTGGTACACCGGGCCCGACGATCCCGATAAGAAATATCTCGGGGATACGCCCTTGGAGAGGCGAGAGCTCCCGGTCGGCAAATACAACCTCTGGCTCATCCTATCCAGCCACGATACCTTGGCCGTCCCGGACGTCTACATCGCCGAAGGGCAAACCACCCAGATGACGCGGGAGATCCCCACGCATTACGGGTACCTCGAAGTGAATACCGATCCCGACAGCGCGGACATCTGGCTGGACGGGGTTCGCATCGGGCCTTCGCCTTACGTCAATAACCTGGTGCTACCCGGGAAGTACGATCTCAAGGCCATCCCCCGGGAGGCCCATATGAAAACGTCGATCCGGTCCATCGCCGTCGGCAAAGGCGATTCCATCCGGCTCTCGATCCAGGCTCCCTACCGGGACAAATCCTATTTGCAGGAAAACCTTTCGCTGCCGCCCTGGCGGGTACAGGCCGAAGCCGGAATCGAGTTCCGTTCCTGGACCGGAAATTACCCGGACGATGGTACGCGCGTGGCGTTTTCGACGGACTCCATCGCCGACCTACCCACCCAGTGGGACTTCCCCGTGAACGCGCGTTTGGGCCTGCCTCATGATCTGGAAGTGCATATCCTCCTGCCTTTCGCGGCCAGCGACAACCCGCGGTTGGATCGGGACACCATCGCGAATTTCAAGAACAACATGCGGCTCGGCCTGAAGTATACCTACCGGCCTTTGAACCTGGGGCTAGACGCCTCGTACGGATTCGGCTTCAAGAATAATAAGGAAGCATTGGATCATGATTACCTGGCCCTCACCGCCATCGGCGAAGGCTCAAAGGGCAAGATCTACGGGCAGGCCCAGGCCGGGATCGAATTCCACTTCGCCTCCAAGCAGGACAACAAATTCGATCCGGGGGACGTCATCCTGGCGCATGCCCAGGTGGGCTACCTTCTCGATCCTTTCACCCCTTACCTCGGCTTGGCGGCGAGGTATCATTTCGACGATACCGAAGGAGGGAAATCCTTAAAAGACGCCGGCTACCAACTGGTTCCCGAGCCCGGATTCATTCTGGATTTCGCGGATAAGGTCTCGCTCCAATTCGGAGTGCCCTTCACCCTCGTAGGGAAGAACGCCCAGTCTTATTGGGGCCTTCATCTTTCCTTAAGCGCAGGACTCCAAATCTATTAGAGTCCCCTTCCCAAGCCGCCGGATTCCGGTGGATGCAAATGAAAAGGGCGGGCCTTGCGGCCCGCCCTTCGATTTTCCATTAGTCCCGGATTAAAGGGCCTTGGTCTCTTCCTTCACTTCTTCATCTTTCACGTCGAAGCGGGGCTTCTTCTTGAGCTGATTGCGACGGCCATGCTGGATGTCCGAATCCTCGCGGGTGAAGAGCGCGTCTTCAGCCGACGGATTGGGGGCCAACGCATCGACATGGGCTTCCTTCGCCGCCGGGATCTCGTGATCCACGGTGGAAGGCAAGGGGCGACGGGGGGCCAAAACGGAAGGGGCCGGAGCGGCATTCACGACCGGGGCCGATTCGCCCTGGGCCGAAGAATTCGGAACGCTCGGCGCTGCCGAAGCTTCGCGTTCGCCACCGAAGCCTTCGCGGCCCCGTTCGCGTCCACCTTCGCGGGAAGGCGCGCCTTCACGGCCATTGAAACGATCGCCGCGATCATGACGTTCCGGCCGTCCGCCGCGCTCGCGGTCGCGCCCGCCGAAACGGTCGCCGCGGTCGCCGCGATCATTGCGGGGTCCGCGATCCGTGCGCTCGCCGCCTTCGCGACGGGCTTCGCCTTCGGGGCGATCGCCGCGCGGTGCGCGATCGCGGGGGTTGATTTCACGGGGTTCGCGGCTGCGGTCGCCTTCCATCGCGGGGCGGGGACCACGGTTTTGAGGAGCGCCGTTTACCGCATTGCGGGGAGGGACGCTGGCCCGGGCTTCTTCGGCTTCGTCAACCTTGACGGGCTTGAGCTTGAGTTGCGGAGACATCTTCTTGACGACGGGTTGTTCAAGGAGGTAGGTAAGGGTGCGGACTTTAGAGAGGACGTAGATGCAGAGACCGATGCTGACGGCTGATAGGCCTGCCAGGGTCAAAAACTGTACAGTTTCCATGGATGATGTATTCTTTCTTCTTTCATAAAGAGGATGACCAGGTGCGGTTGATCGAAATCAATCCGTAAGCACGGATGGAATCTTGTTCTATCCGCCTCACCTGAGTTTTATTATACCCTTTCCTAACGGTGGAGGAACTGTCCTCGACCCGGACGGGGTGGTACTTTTACTGGGTTTTAGGGCTTTTCTGCACGGACGCGGCGCCCGTGGAGAGGGTGTGTTCCAGTTCTTCGGCTTTATTTAAAACCAAAAGCAACCTGCTTGCCTGCCTGCTTAAGCTGTTCACGCGGCCGATCAGGGACAAGACCAAGGCCAGGAATATCAAGAACCCCAAACTCAATAATAGGTTCAGAAGTACCACGGAAAGAAGGTAACAAAAGGAAACCTCGGATTCAATCGAAAGTATACTGCACGTCTTGACACCTAATTATTTGTGCAGTATCTTCTATTTGAAATCCTGATTGGGAGGTCCGCGTGGAAACCGAAGTGAAAAAGGATCGAAAAGCCTTAACGCCGCGTCAGCGTGAGGTTTTCGAATTCATCAAGGAGCGGATCGGCCAAAGCAACCGTCCTCCCACCTTGCGGGAAATCGGGCAACGCTTCGAGATTTCTTCCACCAACGGGGTGCGTAGCATTCTGGCGGCCTTGGTCAAAAAGGGTTTCATCGCCCGGTCCCCCAAGCTTTCCCGCGGCATCGATCTCCCCCAAGGCCTACGGGAGCCGAGGATTCCGGGCGACTTCGCCAGCGACGAAGCCAAGGTTTTCGAAGTGCCCATCGTCGGGCGGGTAGCCGCCGGCGCTCCGATCCTCGCCGTAGAGAATTTGGAAGGGACGGTGGTAGTCGATCGGGATTTCCTCATGCGCCAACAGAACGTATTCGCTTTGCGCGTCCATGGGGACAGCATGAAGGATGCGGGAATCCATCACGGCGATCTCGTTTTCGCCCGCCAACAGAACAGCGCCGAGCGCGGCCAAATCGTGGTCGCCCTGATCGGCGAGGAAACCACGGTGAAATATTATTTCCCGGAGTCCGGCCGCGTACGGCTGGAGCCTGCTAACGAAGCCTTCGGGCCCATCATCGTGGATAATTCCATGCCCGACTTCTCCATTCTGGGCAGAATCATCGGCGTCATGCGTCGATATCATTAAGAGCAAGTCAGCCCGGGACCCTGGTTTCCAAGGGAAATTCCCGGTACATTTAGAGGCAATGCAACGTCTTTCCCTCTCCTTGGCTTTCGCCCTGGCGCTTGTCGCCTGCTCATCCACCAAGGTGGATGAGGGTTTCTACGGTCCCAAGCACCGCCAATATTCCATCGCCGTGGACAAACAAGGCCGCAAGGATGGCGCCGAGACCTGGTGGTATCCCGACGGGAAGATGAAATATTCGGGGTTTAATCGGGAAGGATTCCGTGAAGGCAAATTCACGGCATGGTACCCGCAGGGCGAAATCTGGTACGAGGGATTTGAATATCGCGGTAAGCCCGAAAGTACCCTGACCTATTGGTATCCCAATGGGAAAATCAAAAGCCAGGCCTTGTTCCGGGACGGCATCCAACTCGAACGCAAGGACTATGACGAGGATGGGCGACCCCTGGGGGGCCCGGCCGGACTGGCCAAAGCCGAACCCGAGCCTGCGGGGGATGAGGTGCAAGCGTCCGGCGACAATCTCCGGAAGACCTCGCTACGGATGTGGGCCATGCGCGTGCGGCAAACCGTGGAAGGATACTGGGTATTACCGAAGCAATTCGAAAAGGAACGGCCTTATCGCGCGGTGGCCAAGATCAAGGTCGGGCGGGACGGGAAGATCCTCGGGGTGGCTTGGAGCGAAAAAAGCCCTTCCAGCGCGTTCAACACCCTGGCCCAACTTACCTTCAAGCGCATCAAGCGCCTGCCGGCATTCCCGCCTCAGATCCGGGATGAATCCCTCGAAGTGCAGTACGAGTTCATCTCTTTGGGAAAGCCCTCGCCGCGGAAACGCCTGGAGGCCCGCGATGATGGCGGCGACGCACCGCAACCCGGAGGCGATGCGCGGTCGCCCGCGGACCGCGTTTCACCCTGACGAGGGTTCCGTATCCGCGGAACGCGTCCCACCGTGATGAGGGCCCTCGGCGCGAAGGTCCCCCGCCAAAGCGGTGATGGCTTTCTCGATCTCCTTCCTCACGCCCGGATCAACTTCTTCCGGTAGCAAGGCTTTCAAGGGTTCCGCCATGGACGTATCACCCAGGTTACGGGCGGCGGCGGCCAGGTTGCGCAGCAAGGAGCGGCGGCCCGCGCGGGTAAGCGGGGATCCCCGGAAGCGGGATTGAAAGCCTCCGCCTTTGCGCAGAAGCGCGGACCAGGCCGGACCGTCGGCGGGGAATGTTTCCGGGAGGGAAGCCTCCGGCGGCGCCAAGTGCTTGCGGTTCCAGGGGCAAACTTCCTGGCAAACGTCGCAGCCGAATATCCAGCCACCGAAATCACGGCTTAACCCATCCGGCAATTCGCCCTTGTCCTCGATGGTCCAATAGGAAATGCACTTGTTGGCATCCAGCTTGCCCGGCGCCACGAAGGCACCCGTCGGGCAGGCCTCCAGGCAACGGGTACAGCCGCCGCAGAAGTCCTCGACCGGGGCCGATGCCGGCAAGCCGACGTCCACGAAGAAGCCCGCGAGATGGAAGGCCGACCCGGCCTGGCGATTGAGGGTGCAGCAATTCTTGGCGCGCCAGCCCAAGCCGGCTTCGGACGCCAGATCCCGCTCGAAGACCGGGGCCGTGTCGATGAAGCCGTAGAAGCGCGTCCCGGACGTGGCGGGTTCGGCGCGCAGATGGGCCTCGGCGGCCGCGAGGATGGCGCGCGCGACCTGATGATAATCGGGACCTTGCGCGTAGGCGGCCACGCGATAGCCCTTCGCTTGCGGGGAGAGGGGCCGGGCATAGGGGATGGCGAAGACCACCGCGGATTCGGCCCAGGCATGGAAGGCTTTGGGATCGGCGCGTTCCGCGAGACGGGTCGCCATGTAACCCATGCCGGCATGGCGTCCTTCTTGGACCCAGGCGCGCAGGAGATCGGATTGCGGCGTGGGGCGCGCCGGCGCGATGCCCCACTCAAGTACGCGCGGCTCGGATGCGAAAAAACGGCGCAAGGAGGCCATGCAGGCTGCTTCGGCGCCGGATCCTCCAGGGGCGGGCGCGACCGCGCCGGTCATGTCTTGCGCTTCTTCTGCCGCGCCGCTGGATACAGGACGTTATTGAGGATGAGGCGGTAGCCGGGCGAGTTCTTGTGCAGGGAAAGGTCGGTGGGCGGATCGCCCACCGCATGGGAATAATCCTCCGGGTCGTGGCCGCCGTAGTAGGTGAACTGTCCCTGGCCGATGTTCCCATGCAGGTAACGCACGGCATCCTGCCCATCGGCCTTGGCCAGCACGGTAACGGATTTCTTGACCAGGGCGGATGGATAGGAGGTCGTCAGCCCGAAGAATCCCTTCACCAGATCGGTGTGGTTCTGGCAGAGCATGGCGGGCACGGGATCGTACTTGGGCGAGAAATCGAACAGGACGAAATCGTTGGCGGGCCGGCGCTTCAGGCTGCCGCGGTTGACTTGGTTGTAGTCCAGATCGCCATGGGAAGGGGACATGGGATCGGTGTCGAAATCGAATCCGGTGAAGGCCAGGGACAGGTTGTAATCCAATTCCTTATTCAGATTGGGGCTGGGGGGCGTGCCGTCGAAGACCGCGTCGGCCGCGTCCGTCTTGGCGGCGGCCAGGGCCATATCCAAGGTGCTGGTGGCCAGGCACATGGCGAACAGGAATCCCCCCTTCTCCACGTAATTGCGGATGGCCAGCGCCACCGCCTTCTTGAGCATGACGTTGTTCTTAAAGCCGAGCTCGACGGCCAGCTTTTCATTGGCCGCCACCTGGTTCACGTACCACGGCGCCGTTCCGAAGGAGGCGTAGAACTTGGAGTACTGCCCGGTGAAGTCCTCGTGATGCAGATGCAGCCAATCGTATTGCGAGAGTTTGCCTTCGATGATCTCGCGGTCGTAGATCTTGGTATATGGGATCTCTGCGTAGGCCATGGCCAAGGTCACCGCGTCGTCCCAAGGTTGCTTGGTGAGCGGGGTATAGACGGCGATGCGCGGGGCCTTCTCCAGCTGCACCTTGTCCATGTTCCCCGCTTCGATCTCGGCGTAGATCCGATCGAGATCCCCGTCCGGAACGGATTCGAAAAGCACGCCGCGCTTGGCCGCCTCGCGTTTGAGGGAGCCCACGTCTTCCAGCATAAAGCTTCCGCCCCGGTAGTTGAGCAACCATTCCACCGGATGTCCCGCGGCCACCGACAGGTAGGCGATGCCGTAGGCCTTCAAGTGATCGGTTTGGGTCAGGTCCATGGGGATGAGGAGATGATCGGCATTGGCGCCGACGGCGAAGGCGAGCGCCAGAAAGGCGGCGCGGCGAATCCGATGGGCCGCGCGGCGGAGAGCAGCGCCGGATAGGACGGGCCGGAATACCATGGACCGTAAATGCATGGGGCTTAAGATACTCGATTCGCGGGCGCAATGTTCCGCCCGGACGGAACCGAAATCATGCGAACACCTCTTCGCCGTCGACCACCGAAAGCAGGACGTCGCGGGCTTCCGACACCAATTCTTCGTACAAGTCCGCCTCCGGGCGGGGGCGCATGGCCACGGCGATCAGATCCGCTTTGCAGCCCGGGGCCAACCTCCCCAGGTCCTCGACGCGGCCTAAGGCCCGGGAGCCGTTCAAGGTCGCCATCGCCAGGATGTCGCGGCCGGGAACGTCCGGGTTCCCGCGCCGGAATTCGGCCATTTCGTCGAACAAGCTCAAGCCTTCGTTGGAAGCCAGGCTGTCGGTCCCTAGGCACAAGTTGATCCCGGCCGCCCGGTAGGCCGCGTAGGGGAAGCCGCCGTGGCCGAAAAAGGCCCGGCTCCGCGGGCAATGTACCACCGAGGTTACCGTATCCGCCAAGATACCGATGTCCGCGGCGTCGGCCTGGTTGCAGTGGGCGAAAAGCGATCCCCGGGGGATGAGCCCTCGGCGGCCGAGGAAACCGATGGGGCTTTCGCCGGGGGCGGGCTTCCAGGCGGGATAGATGCGGCGGCAGAATTCGAAGAGCGCCCCGCGCCCTTCGCGGAACATGGCGGATTCTTCGGCGCTCTCGGCGACGTGCAAGGTAAAGGGGCCGCGGCGGGTGGCTTGCTCCGCCGCGAGCAAAAGTTCGGGGGAGCAGGAGTAGGGCGCATGGCAGGTGATGCCCGGGCGAAAGCGCTCGCTGGGCGCGGGCGCGGCGGCCAGCCGCGATTCGGCCTCGGCCAAGCGGGCGGCTGCCAGGGAGGGATCGAGGCCGATCACTTCGAGATAGGCATAGGCGCGTAAGGGAAGGGCGGCCAGTTCGGAGAGGGCCGCGCCGGTATTGCCGACGTCCACGATGGTGGTGGTTCCGTGTTTCAGGCATTCCAGCGCCCCCAGGCGGACGGCCTGGGCATAAGCTTCTGGGCCTGCGCCATCCAGGGACTTGCGCAAGCGCGAGACCCACATGGGAAAGGCCTCGCCGCGGGGCAGCATGCCGCGGGCCATTCCCAGCTCCAGATGGCAATGGGCATTGATGAGGCCCGGCAGGATCACGGCGTCGGGGATGTCGCGGATGGTATCGCGCCGCAGGTCCATGTCGTCCAAGGCCCCGACCTGGACGATGCGATCGCCTTGCACGCGCACGCAACCTCCTTCGAGGGGAGGCCCATCCATGGTGACCACATAGCGAGCGCGGTAGATCAAGCTTCGATTCCCGTCGGAATTATAGTATCCTAAGCACCGGCGACGGGATGGATCCCGCGGCGGCAGCGTTGCCGTCGGGCTTTAAGCGATGGCGAAACCCCTGTTATTGGTGGAAGCCCTGGCGGCCCGGAACGATTCGGGCCTCGGGGCCATGACGCGCCTGTTCGTCGACGGCCTGGGCGGGCTCGCGGACCGGGCCGATATCCTCGTTCTCCTCCCTAAAGGCGGAAGCTATCGACCCGGCCCGCACTGCCGCACCCTGGAGGTGGATCCCCGGCCCTGGCGGATATGGGCCGAAACCGTCTTTCCCCTTCTGCTTCTGCGCTACCGACCGGCCGCGGTCCTCTGCCTGGGGCAAACCCTTCCGCGTTTCCGGCCCAAGGCGCGCTACGCTCTCGCCATACCCGATGCCGGCCCGCTGGAAGATCTCGGCTGGCCGACTTCCTCCCATGACGCCTACAACCGTCGCTGGTTGCGGAGCCGCGCTCCGCATGCGGAGCGCCTCCTGGCGATTTCCGCCTTCACCCGGAACCGCCTGCAAGCGCTGCTCGGATATCCGGAGGATCGAATCGATGTGGTACTACCTATCCGCCCGCCGGATCTCGCCGGGGAGCGGAGCGGTCGAATCGGCGCATCGGCCCCCGGGGGACATCATCCTTCCGGGGAATACTTCCTTTCCCTCGGGAACGTGGAGCCCCGCAAGAATTATCCGGGACTCATCGCCGCATACGCGGCTTTGCTTACGCGCCGGCCGGAAGCGCCACCGCTCTTCATCGCCGGGCATCCCGCTTGGGGCCAGGCCGAAGCCGAGGCTGCCGTATCGGCCCATGGCCTCCAGGGACGCGTCCATTTCACGGGGTATCTGTCGGAAGCGGATCGCTCGGCGCATCTCGCCGAGTGCACCGCCTACGTGTCGAGTTCATTGTACGAAGGCTGGGGCCTGCCCTTGTTCGAAGCCTTGGGTTTCGGCAAGCCTGCTATCTATCATGGGGAAAGCGCGCAAGACGAATTCGCGCGCGGGCTCGCCCTGGCCGTGGACTGCCGCGATCCTCAGGCGCTCTCCCGCGCCATGGAAACCGTTTGGAAGGACGCGGCGGAACGGGAACGATTGCGCGCGGCGTTGGCGGCGGGCTTCCCGCGTATGCTGGAATACGATCTGGAAGGGGCCCTGCGTTCGACTTTGCTACCGCTGCTGGATCCCTAGCGCTATTTCGCGGTAATGGGAACGGCCATCCGCAAGGTTCGATGCGGACCCACCACGGAACTGTCCGAATGGAGCGGGCCCTGGCAGGCATCCGCCACGGCGGCGGGATCCAGGTCCACCCAACTGAACCGGATCATCACCGTGTCGCCCTTGGATTTTTCCCAATCCGCGGAATTCAGGAAGCGGCATTGGGGGAGGGAATCGATGCGTACTTCCTTGATGCCGGACGCGGTAGAATCACGGAAGGTGACGTTCCCGATCGAGAGCGCTCCGGTTGAATCCGGGAAGCCCCGGATGGAATCGAATCCCATCTTCCCCGGTATAGGCAGGGCGGAATCGGTAACCTGGCCCAGCGGGTTGGCGAGACGGATCAGGGCTTCTCCGGAAAAGACGTGGGCTACGGTGGTGTCGCGGCCGCCGCTGTCCAGGGCGCATTCGTCCGAGGCCGGGAATCGCACCTGCGTTTCCGGCCGGTACGCCGGCGTTACCCCCGCAGGGGCATCCGCCAGGCCCAGCCGGAGGAAGCGGGAGCATACGTAACCGGCATGATACCCCAGGAAGGCGATGGGCGAGGCCGAATCCCTCAGTACGAAACGGCTGCCGATGGGCAGGAAACGGACCGAATCGATGGCGATGCCTTCGGCCAGCGTGCCCGGGCGATCGGATCCGGGATCCACCGAGCAGGCGGCCAGCACGATTGCGGACAGGTAAAGCGCGCGCCGGATCATTTCCGCCCTCCTAAGTCCCCGCAGGCCGCGTATTCTTCCAAGCTCTCCCCTTCGCGAAGCGTCAGGCAGCCTTGCGCGGCCAAGAGGAATATGGCCCTGCCGAGATCGGCGCCGGTCCGGATCCCGAACCCATCCAAGGTTTCGGCCAAAAAAGGCCCGAAGTCGGCGGCCGTGGCGGTACGGAAGGCATCGCACGCTTCCATCGCGCGCAAGTCGCGGTAGCCCTTGCCCTGGAAGGCGATCCGCTGAAGCAAACGTTGGATGTATTCCAGGCCCGCTGGAGAAAAGGTTTCCGCCCCGTCCCGGAACATGGCCAGATGGGCCTCGCGCAAACGTTCATCGCCCATGCACGTTTTCCTCCGCGCGGGCGGGAAGCCCAAGGAAAGCCAAGGGGTCGAGGGCCATGCCGCCCGACTCGATACGAAGCTCTACGGCCGCGGAATCGCCGCCGATCCATCCCAAGGTGTCGCCCGGCTCCAGCATCGCGCCCGGACGCACGGACGTTCCCATGCGCGCGAAGCCGCGGTAGTAGCTGAAAAGGTTCCGGCCATGATGCAGTTTCAGCCATCCGGCGGTATCGCCCTCGGCGGGAACCGCGACTATCCTTCCCGGCAAAACAGGTAGCACGCCGGTTCCGTTCGCGGCCGAGAAGAGGGCTTCCGGCGAAGCGCCGGCGGGAAAACCGGGGTCGAACGAGGGGGTGGGCAGATTCTTCACCCGCATCGAACGGAAGCTGGCGATAGGCGGATGCGGGTGGATATCGTCGAGGCATCGCCCATTGACGCAGAACGCCGCTCCGCCCCGGGAAGGATCCTTTTCCAGGACCATCGGCTTCGCCTCTCCCCGCAATTCCAAACGCTCCAATTCCCAACGCGGTTCCGACGAAGCGAGATCCTGGCTGCGCGCGAAGCCCGCGGCGAAGCCCGTTCCCGCCCGCGCTTGCCATTGCGCTTCGGCCTTCCCTAGGATTTCGCGCACCTGCCCCGCCGGCTCCGGACCCAGGGGGAAGCCCGTTCCCAGGCATTGGGATGGCGCAACGGGGCAAACCGCATTCACATGGGAGGAATCATGCGCCCAATCCAGGTCGACGGGGGAAGGGGCGGAAGCCGGTGTACGTTGGCGCATCCGGGTCGATATCCACTCTCCCGGGTGCCGGAAGGTTTTCCAAAAAGGGAGGCGCGCGACGGAATCGAACTTGAGGTAGACCACCAGGGCGAGCAGGCCCAGCATTATGATCCGGAGGGTAGGCCGCCGTTTGGGAAGCCGCGCGACGTATTTCGAACGTCGCGCCGGCCGGAAATCCCGGTGGGAAAGCTTCACGCTTATTGCAAAATCAGATGCAAGGCCTTGTTCTTGCCTTCGTTTACGACCTGATCGACGGAAGACTTCTGGCCGCCTTTATTCATCTCGATGCGATGGGTGCCCGAGGGCAACTCCAGCTTGGCGGGAGTCTTCTTGCCGGAATTCTTCCCGTCGATGATGATATCCGCGCGGGCCGGGCTGCTGGAAAGGAAGATCACGCCGATGGGTCCGTCGCCCGGAGCGGGAGAGGAGGCCGCGGCCTTGGGCTTCGGCTCGTCTTCCGGCTCACGCGCCGGAGCCTGCTTGGCGACGGGCAGATCTTCGGGTTCATCGTACTTGGGAGCGGGTTTCGGTTCCGGCTTACGCTCTTCGGGCTCGGGCGCGGCGGCCTTGGGGGCCGGAGCCTTGGCCACCGGCTCATCATTGCCGCCTTCCTTATCCAAAGCCACTTGCAGATCATGTTCCGTGCTGTTCTTCGGAAGCGTGGTCTCGAAGCGTTTGTATCCGGCCATGCGCACGATGATCTTGTTGGAATTGTTGCTGAGGCTAACGTCCAGGGGGGTCACGCCCTTCTTGGAGAAATTCACCAGCACTTCGGCGCCTTCGGGCTCGCTCGTGATATGCAGCATCCCCGCCTTGGGGGCGCTCGGTTCTTCGGACGGCGCGGGGGCCGGAGCGGGCCGCTCCACGCGCGGCCGCGTCTTGGCGACATGAGTCGCAGGGGCCTTGTGGGGGGCGGGTCTCGGCGTTTCGACCAGGGCCTTCGCGGGAGCCGGCTTAGCCGGAACCGCGGCCGGAGGTGTCGCCGGGGCCGATGCGGGAGGAGTAGTGGCGGTCGGATGGGCGGGCGTCGGTTGCGCCGCGGGTCCGGTAGCTTGGGGATTGGCGGGAGTAGAAGGCGCTGTCTGCGCCGGGGAGGCCGGCCCAGGCTGGGCGGCAGGTGCGGTCGCGGAAGGGGAGGCGGGAGCGGCCGGTCCCGTAGGCGTCGCGGGAGTTTCGATGGCCGATGGGATTTCGGGCGGCGGGCTTTTCTTCGAGAAGAAGAAGAACGCTCCGATGGCGACTCCAACCAGGAGTACGAAGATGATCAACTTGGCCGGGAAACGCGCCTCCTCGACCAGGTTGTTCTGCCGCGCCGGCGGGAGATCCCCGTAGCTGGAATATTTTTCTTCCCTGGGCGGTTCGGGGGCTCGTTGCTCCTCGGCATAGGCGGGAATGGACTCCTCATCCTGACCTCCGAATTCGCGGCCGCCTACGCGCCGGCCCGGCTGCTTGCGGGCATTGGGGCTGCGCATGCGCTCTTGGGAGGGCTTACGCTGGCGCGGATCCGGCATGTCCGCATCGGAATCGTAGGAGTGGCCCTGCGCAGGCGATGCCGGCGTGTTGGCATCGGTCGCGGGCGGCTGGGCGGAAGCCTGGGGTTGGGACAGGTTTCCGAATTGGCCGACGGGCAATTGCACGGTGGGGAAATCGAAATTCGCCTGGGGTTGGCCGAAGCCTTGCGCTGAGGTGGGATTCTGATAGCCCTGCGATCCGTTCCCCAATCCCAGACCATTCGCGTTGTAGTTGTAGGCGGGAGCGGGTTGGGGGAAAATCGGCGCCGGGGACTCGGGCAATTGGGTGGGCGCGAATCCACCCTGCGGCGGATTGAAGGTCGGATACCCGTTTTCGGCGGGAGGCGTAGGGGCCTGGAAGGAAGGCGCCGGCGTGTTGGCGTTCAACCCCAATTGATATTGCGGAAGCTCGTTGTTGTCCAGCTTGGAGCCCAGGCGCTGCCCCATTTCGGCCTTGAACTCGTCGAACTCGGTTTTGGGGATCGGCGGCGCTTCCGCCGGTTGATTGGAAATCTTCTGCAGTTCCTCGATCCGGTAGCTGGACGTTTGGCGCAGGATCTCTTTGGAGTCGGCGATCATCTCCGCTTCGGAACGGTAGATGCGCATGATGTTATCCAGGCCAGCGCGCTTCAGGATATCCTGCACCTTCGGGTGCTCGGTGAGGATGGCGATGCGGCCCGAGACCTCCAGCATGTGGCGATTGGAGGCGATGAATGCGTTGATGGTATCGCTATAGAGATACTCGAGGTTCCCTAGATCGATCACGACATTGCGCATGTCGTTCTCGATGAGGAAGCGAACGGTGTTCTTCAGTTTCGCCGAATCGAATACCTCTCCATCGGCCAGGCGTGCGGACACCACATCGAAAATTCCAACGGAGCGGATATCGAACTTGATAATTACCTCCCGGCAACCCCGGTCTTATCGGGCGTGCTCGCCCATTCCCTGGTTTGGGATTGTCTCGAAAAAAGCTCCTCGGAAAAGTACAAAAAAAGAGTAGGAAGGGTGGGGCGATCGTGAGTTTTATGGCTATTTGGCTTGTTTTAAAGGGTCGTTAGGCTGGTTTCAGGGAAGGCCCGAATCCGAGGGGGCAGAGGCGGCTTTCCCCGCCTCGTGAAGGCTATAATCGCCCAGACGAGGAGAGTCCATGCATGCGCGATGAAGGCGATTTCCCGACCGTTCGATTCAGGAAATGCTCTAGCTGCGGAAAGGTCTACACCGGTTCCTTGACCGGCGCTGACGCATGCCCGATTTGCCATACCTCCTTTCGCACCGAAGATCCGTCGGAAGCAGCGGTATTCCGCACCTGCATCCGGGGCCATGTACACTTCATCATCCAAGGACCCCTCCGTAAGCTTGGGCAATTGGAGGATCTGCGCGGGCAAATCGATGGAGCCCTGGCGGATAACGCCGATTCCATCGCCTTCGCTTTCGAGAGCGCCTCTTTCCTGAACAGCAGCCTGATCAACCTCCTTGTCAAGACCATGCAAACCTTGTCCATCGTGGGGAAGCCGACCTTCATCGTCACCCGGGATGCGGACACCTTGGAAAGCCTGCAAATGATGGACTTGGATCGGGTTATGCGCATCCTTCCCGATCGGGAAAGCTACCTGGCCGCATTGGCTTAAGCCTTCCTGGCCTTACCTATCTAGGTCGCGCCTGCGATAGGGATTTTAATTCTCGTTATTGTCCAGGATCTCGCCGTTCTGGGCGGGGACCGGCTTTGCGGGCGGGGCGGGCTTATCCGAAGCCTTTGCCGGGACCGGCGCTGCGGTAGGCGATTCCTTCGCAGGGGCGGGTGCGCTAGGCGCTGCCGTGGGCGCGGCCGGGTTTTTCGGGGCCGGGATGCCTCCCGAAGGCTCCTCGATTTCCCCTTCTTCCGGCGGCAGGGTGGAACCGTTCGGCTGATCCGCTCCTACAGCGGTCGCCCGCCGGGGACGATAACCGCGGCCGTCGAGCTTGGGGAACGCGGGGGTCAACTGCAACGAGATCCGGTGCGTGGAGAGAAGGTCCGGATGGGGGGTAAAGCTGTAATCGATGCCGAGGATGTGCTTCCACGTGTAGCCGATCCCGAAGGTGGCCGTGGTGGCGACCGAATGGGGCGCGAGTTCGGTGAGACCCATCCTAACGGCCATGCCGAAGTCGAAGAGGAATTCGAGCCCCACATGGGTGGCGGCGAGCAGGGCCGCGGGATCGGTCCGTAAGTTCCCGCCGTTCAGATCGAGTTGGGACTTGCCATGATCGGAAAAGAGACCTTCGGATTGGATAGAGGCCTCCAGCGTTCCGTAGAAGTAAGGCGCCGGGAATCGTCCGGAGCCGCCTATGTACAGATCGGGGGTTTCGTACTCGGTGTAACCCGATTCCCAATGCGCGCTGGAGGGTACCAGACCCTTGACCAGCGCCGCCAGGCGGAAACGGTCGTCCCAGGTGTATTGGGCCATGCCGTCGGCGCGGAGGCCCACGCCGTCCTGATCCAGGTGTCGGTAAAGCAGATCAAGTCCGAATCCGATGTCGAGATCCCCCAGGCGCCGGGCGAAGGATCCCGTCACCACGTAATCGGCGACGGAGAACAGGCCTTGCGGCTCGGATGCCAGGGGATCGGTCCCTTCCGGGCGCAGCTCGATATCGCTTACGCCGAACCTGGAAAGGCCGAGCCCCAGGGTGGCGTTGGCCTCGAAGGGCAGGATGAAGGCGAAGTCGTCGAACTGGGCGCGGCCGAACTTTTCCGCATGCGCCGTGGAGAAGGTGAAATCCTCCACATCGTTCATGGCCGCCGGAGCGTTGACGACCGCGTCGGCATCGCGTTGGAAGGCGGGGAAGGTGACCGCCATCCCGGATTGACGGGCCCCGAAGCCTTCGTCCGCCGTGAGGTTCACCCCGGAAGATAGCTCCGGGCCGTTCCCATCCGCCGCCAAGGCATTCGAGCCCGGCGCCAGCATCATGGGTAGCCAGGCCAGCAACAGGAGCGGGTTTCCTCGCGACATAGGAGCCATATTATAGCAAGAAGGCTGGTGGCGGCCCCCGTCCTCCAGGGACTTCTTATATTTCCCGGCATGGCCCCTGGAAGCATTCCCGTCTTCCCTTTACGCAATCCCTGTTTTCCCGGACACAAGATCCCGCTGCGGATTTTCGAGGATCGGTACATCAGGATGCTGAAGGATCTTGAGGACAAACCCCAATTCGTAATCTCGATGATCAGTTCCGGCGAGGAAGTGGGAGGGACGGCGACGCCCTATCGGGTGGGAACCCTCGTCGATTTCGATGCAGTCGATCGGCAAGGGGATTACACCTACATCCGCCCCAAAGGCCGCAAGCGCGTTTACCTGGAATCCTTCGATCGCGATAGCCAGCCTTACCTGACGGCCCAATGCCGCGAGTACTCGGACGAACCCGTCGAAGCGGCGGCGGGTACGGATCGGCTTCCGGAGCTGGAAGCCAGCATCCTCAAGATGGTGACCGTGCTCGGTCCCGAGGAAAGCCGGGGCATACGCGACGTTCTGGACGGAGTGCGCACCGATCTCGATCGGGAAAATTATTCGCTCTTCCTCTGCGGCTGCCTGCACCTGCCCCCGATTTACCTGCAACGCCTTTTGGAATTGCGCTCCTTGCCCTTCCGCATGGAGAACGCCCTCAACCTGCTTTCCCAGCGGGGCGAATGAACGTCGTCTTCGATTGGGCCGGGACCTTGGCCGACGATCAGGAGCTTACCTGGCGTATCACCGATCAGGTCATCCGCGAGGCGGGCTTCCCTTCCGTACCCTTCGAGACCTATCGACGGGAATTCACCTTGCCCGCGGCGGGCTTTTACGCGACGTATTGCCCGGGAACGCCCTGGGAGCGCATCGAGTCGGCCTTCGTGGCGGCGTGCCGCCAGCGCTATCCAAGGGAGGTAGCCTTGCACGCGGGAGTGCGCGAGGGCGTCGCCTGCATGGCATGCCGGCATAAGCTTTTCTTACTGTCCACCTTGGACCAGGCCATGCTGGAAGACGCTTTGGATCGCCTGGGGCTGCGGCGCTTCTTCGCGGGCGTGCGGGGTTCGGCGGAAGACAAGACGCGCGCTTTGCCGGAGCTGTTGCGGGAGCAAGGACTCGCCCAGGATGAGACTATCATGATCGGGGATACGCCGCACGATCTGCGCGCGGCCGCGGCGGCGGGCGTGGCCGGCATCGCGGTAGCATACGGATACGCTTCTGCGGAAGCCCTGGCCGCGGAGAGGCCGGAAGTAAGCTTAGGCAGTTTCGCCGAGGTCTTAAGGTTTCTCGACAAGGGCGCCTGCGCCGAGAGCCGCCATTTTCCGGTGGCCACCGTGGGCGGCCTCATCCGCGATGCGGAGGGCAATGTGCTCCTGGTGCGCACGCGTAAATGGGCGGGGAAATACGGCATCCCCGGCGGGAAGATCGACTACGGCGAAACCATGGAAGCCGCTTTCGCGCGCGAGGCGCGCGAGGAAACCGGGCTGGCGGTGCGGGATATGGAGTTCGCCATGGTACAGGATTGCGTGGAGCATCCGGAATTCTACCGGCCCAGGCATTTTATCCTGGTGAATTACATGGCGCGCGTGGACGGCGTAAAGCCGCCGGTGCGCCTGAACCACGAATCGGACGCGTACCTCTGGGCAGGCCCGGCGGAAGCGCTGGGCATGGATCTCAACGGCCCGACCCGCGTCTTGATTGAGAAAGCGTTCGAGAAAGCGTCCGGGAAAGCCTGCTAGATGGCATCGGACAAGGCGGGGAAGGCCAAATGGGAATAATGCGGATCGAGGATCTCAAGGTTCGTTGCATCGTGGGCGTGTATACCCATGAGCGCAAGGTGGAACAGGATTTATTCGTGGACGTCCGGCTGGAGCTCGATTTCGAAGCGGCCGCCCGCACCGATCAAATCGGGCATACCTTGGATTATACAAGCTTGGCGGGGATGCTCGAGGAATGGATGCAACGGGAAAAGTTCCAGTTGATCGAAACGCTGGCCGAACGCGCCTGCGTGCTGATCACGGAGGCCTTCCCGGAGGTGCGCCAGTGCCGCGTGACCATCAAGAAGCCGGGAGCGCTGGTCGCCGCGCGTTACGCTTCGGTGACGGCTGAAAAGGCGGGGGGCCAGTGAAGCCGCGGCGCATGGCTATGCGCAAAGCGGGCAAGACCGCCTTGGTAACCGGGTCGGCCAAGCGATTGGGTCGGGTCATCGCGTTGCGCTTGGCGGCCGAAGGATACTTCACCTGGGTGCATTACCTCTCCTCGCGCGACGAAGCCGCGGAAGTCCTGGAAACCATCCGCTCGGCCGGAGGGGATGGCGCCCTTGTGAAAGGCGACGTGGCCTCGTCCAAGCAAGTGGCGGCGATGGCGGAGCGGCTGCGCAATGATTCCGGCCGGCTGGACCTGTTGGTGAACAACGTCGGCGTGTATCGGACAGGGGATCTCGCGAGCTTTCCGGTGCAGGACTTCGCCGCTACCTTACGGACCAATCTGGTAGGCGCCTTCGATCTGATCCAAGGGACGCTGGATCTGTTCCCCGAAACGGGAGGGAGCGTCGTGAACATCGGCTACGCGGGCGTGGGCAGCTTGGCGGGATCGACCCATAACACCGCTTACCTCATCTCCAAAACGGGAATGCTGGTGCTGACCAAATCATTGGCCCAAGCCTTGGGGCCGCGGGGAATTCGGGTGAACATGGTCTCGCCGGGAATCCTCGACAATAGCGTCGAGCTGCCGCGGAGGACGCGCGACTACGTTCCGCTGGATCGCCTGGGCCGTTGCGATGACGTCGCCGAGGCCGTGGCTTTCCTGGCATCGGGAAAGGCTTCGTATATCACCGGGGTGAATCTGGACGTCGCGGGGGGCTATATGTTGGGGCTGAAAGAGATCGAGGACTTCAAGCGCTCTTGATCGCGGACGGGTCCGGCAGGCGGACTGCCGGGTTCGCGGACGGCCAGCGCCTCACTTCAGGAGCGCCTTCACCTTCTCCAGCAGGATATCCACCCGGAACGGCTTCGCCAAGTAGTCGACTTCGGAATTCTGATCCAGGGTAGCCGGCACATGCTTACCCGGGTAGCCGCTTATGAAGAGCACGGGCATGGCCGGGCGTAAGGCGGAAAGCCGGGTCGCGAGCTCTTGGCCGTTCATGATCGGCATCATGATATCGGTTACGAGCAGGTGGATGTCGCCGACGAAACCCTCGCTGATCGCCAAGGCCTCTTCGCCATGGCCCGCTTCCAGAACGCGATACGATTGCATCCCCAAGATGCTCGCGATGAGGCGGCGCACCGACTCTTCGTCCTCCACCAGCAAGATGGTCCTACCCGTTGAGTTTTGCATTAACCTTAAAGGTTAATAAAACCTTTGATAGAGGGAAACGATTGTAACGATCCGGTCATGCTTCGTTGAGGCTATCCAGGACATGGCGGACCTTGCGTTGGAACTGGGCCACGGTGAAGGGTTTTGGGAGCCAGTCGGTCTGATCTTCGCATACGTCAGGCCAGATATCGGCGCGGCTGTATCCGGATACGAACAGCACCCTGATCCGGGGCCGTAATGCGCAGAGGCGGTCGGCCAGATCCTTACCGTTCATGTTCGGCATCATAACGTCCGTGACCAGCAGGTGGATCTCGCCGGCGAAACCTAGGCTTTGGGTCAAGGCGGATTCCCCGTCCTCGGCGACCAGGACGCGATAGCCCAGCTTGGCGAGGGTGCGCGCCATGAATTCGCGCACGGAGCGCTCGTCTTCGACCAGGAGAATGGTCTCCCGCGGGCGGGCGCCCCCGTTCTTTCCCGGTTTGGCGACGGGAACGGCTTTGCGGCGGACTTGGGTATCGGGTTTGGGTACGCGGGAGGGTTCGAACATTTCCGCCTCCGGTTCAGGCCTCCAACTTGAAGAGCCTTTTGAGATCATTGAATTGGGCGTGGTGCAAGACCCCGCTATGCTGCAGCAGGCCCACGAGCACTCCTGGAGCCAATCCCTGGGCGGCCGCGAACCGCTTGATGCCATCGCGGGCCGGCGGTATGACCGAAGTGAAACGCAAGAGACCGTCCTTGGGCAGTAAATGCTGCATGGCGAATTGATCGGCGGCTTCCTCCTTGGCGCGGCTGTAGCCGGCCGTCTCCAGGAATACGTCGCGTTTCCCGTGCAGGAGGATGTGGCCGGCTTCGTGGAAGAAGGTGAGCCAGAATTGGTCGTCGGTGGTGTAGCGTAGGCTCATTTGCAACAGCGCCTTGGCCGGGGAAAGCCAACGGGTGGCGCCGTTGATGCTTAGGCGCGGCGGCTCGGGCAGGAACGCCAGGGCCACGCCGGAATCAGCGCAGATCCGCGTCAACTCGGGGACCCAAAGCGCGGGCGGCTTCACGGTGAGGCGGCGGATGGCGGCCAGGTTGCGCGTGAAACGGCCGGCATCGAAAGGGGCGCAGGTGATGCCGCGGGCCTTGATTTCGCCGACCCGCAGCCAGCCGGCCAGCAACCCCGGGTCGTTCTGATAGGCCGGCGAACGCCGGAAGGTCACCCGGGGGCCGCACCAAATGCGCTTCCAGACTTCCGGCGAGGCGACCCCGAAGAAATCCAGTACCGCCTGCAATTGCCTTACCTTATCGGCGTGCCCTTTGATCCAGCCGAGCTTTACCATCTCGCGCACCGGCAAGCTATCCAACCAGCCCGCCTTCGATCGCAACCTTTCGCGCTCTTGCCGCTTGGCCAGGAATTCGCGGAAGTGGTAATCGCGGTTGGCCCAGAAGGCCGCCGGGACGCCGAGCACGCGTTCGAGCTGCAGGGCGGTCTCCGGAGTGAGGGCGGCCTTGCCCTTGATGATCTCGTTGATGGTCTTCTTGGGCCGTCCCATGCGTTCGGCCAACTCGGCCTGGGACATGCACAGGGCCTCGAGGGTTTCCTTCAAGGTCTCTCCCGGCGGGGAGACGACGTCGGGCGAATATTGGTTATGGCTTGGGTTTGGCATCGGTACCGCGAAGTGCGACGATAATGATCGAATCTATCTTATTCCAATCCCAACCACCATTGCCGGGATAGGGCGCCTCCGGCCGGAAGACGAGCCGGCAAGGCGCTCCCAAATCGAGGGCCATGTCCCCGCCTCCCTCGGGGGCGGAAATGCCGATATGGGGGAAAGAGCGGATATCCGCCAGCACATCGGCGTTGAAAAGCTCGTCCAGCCGTTGGCGGAGCACGCGGGCGCGGTTGGCCCCCAGGCGCTTTACCAAAAGCTCTTGGTTATTGCATTCGTTCTTGAGCGCTTCGGTCGCGAAAACAATTCTCATTTGTATCGTTAACCCCTAGGGTTAATAAAACTAATAAGGCCGATCGCCATCCGGGCGCGGCTTTCCGATATCGGAGAGTGGGCCGGGCCCTCAACCGGAAGCTCCCTAATCCGCGCGCGGTCCGCGCCCGCGGGCAAGGTCCCAAAGCGGGCGCATCGGTTCCGCCGGAACCCATATCCGGTCTTGACTTCTTTCCGCGCCCCGGGCTTACGCGACTTCCCTTGCGCGGAATGCGCGTCCATTGCATCCGGCCCTTAAAAAGTTTTGATTGTTGTATGCCGCCACCGTCGGGAAACCAGACATTCCCGCGCGCGGGCCGCGACCGGCAGGCGAGGGAATATCAAAACGAAGAGGAACGATATCGTCAATACCCTGGAAACCATCCTCCTGGTCGACGACGAGGCTTATATACGGGAGCTGGTAGGGGCCATCTTATCCGTCGAGGGCTACCAAGTGCTGGAAGCCGCCGATGGGGAAGAAGCCCTGAAGGTGGGAAGCGCTTACGAGGATAAGATCCATCTTCTCCTGACCGACGTGGTGATGAGCCCGATGGGAGGAGGGGAACTGGTGAAGCGCATCGTGCCCCTCCGTCCGGATATGAAGGTCCTGTATATTTCCGGCTATCCCGATGACCCCGCGGTCCGTTCCGGATTGGATAGCAGCATGGTCGCCTTCCTGGCCAAGCCATTCTCGCCCAAGGTCCTGGTGCGTACCATCCGTTCCATCTTGGACGGGGTTCCGGCGGAAGCCCAAGTCCCACCGCGGTAGGAATGCTATCTTCGCGGGACGCCCGATAGGCGCGGCCGGCAGCCGCGCGACGGGCCCCGGGAGATGGCGATGGCGCGGAAGCCCGAATCGGTTTGGGGTTACATCGAGGGTTATTATGGACGGCTGTTCGGGTGGGGCGAACGCGAAGCCTTGATCGGGCATTTGGCCGGGAGCCGCGCCGGCCGCGCCTCCGCCGCGTACCTCTATGCCCCTAAGGAAGATCCGCTCCACCGTAGGGATTGGCGCGTTCCTTATCCGGCCGCCTGGCGCACCCGGTTCGGGGCCTTGGTCCGTTCCGGACTCCGCCGCGGGGTGGACGTTATCCCCGGCATGGCTCCCGGCCTTTCTTTCGACTACCGATCCGAAGCGGATTATCGCGCCTTGCTGGGGAAGCTGCGGGCCTTTCAGCGCCTAGGCTGCCGCACCTTGGCCTTGCTGATGGACGATATCCCCGCGGCATTGCCCGCGAAGGCGAAAGGGCATTTCCGTTCCCTGGGCGAAGCACATGGCTTGCTCTTGCGCCGCCTTCAGGCCGATTTGCGCGCCGCTGACGCGCGGACGGGATTATGGTTCTGCCCTACGGTTTATACCGATCAATTCGCCTCGGGACCCATCGAAAAAGATCCGTATCTCGAGGACTTGGCGCAGACCATGCCGCCGGAGATCGCCTTGATGTGGACGGGGCCTCGCATCATCGCTCCCCGGTTGGATCGATCCGCCCTCGCCTGGCTCTCCCACCGCTTCGGAGGCAACCTGGTCTTGTGGGACAATCTCTATGCGGACGATTATTGCCCCAACAAGATCTTCCTCGGGCCATATGTCGGGCGCACGCGGGAAGCCTGGACCCTGACGCGGGGGATATTGCTCAACCCGACCGGGCTTCCGGCAACCGATCGGTTCCTGTTGGATCTGCTGGCGGCCCATGCCCGCGGCGAGGCCGCTGTTAAGGCTTGGAAGGCATGCCTGGCGCGCCATGACGTGCCGCGGGAGTTCCTGGCAGTGGCCCCATTCCTGGCTTCCCCTTTCTTCCAATCCGTTCGCGAGGATCTGACTCCCCTCCGGATAGCCGCCATGCGCAAGGCCTTGAAGTACCTGATCTGGGATTGGAAGGGCGTGCTGCATCAGGAATGGTATCCCTATTTGTTCATGCTGGACGCGGATCTGAAGGCGTGGGACGGCGGCTTAAAGGAAAAGGAATGGGTCCGGAAACGGTATAGCCCCTTGCTGGCGGGAATACTGGCCGGAAAGTGAGCGGCCACGGGTCATTTGCTACCTTTGCCGCATCACCCCTTGCGGAGAAATCCATGTCCAGAAAGAACATCTCTACCGGTTCCAAGTGGGAACCCATCATCGGATATTCGCGCGCGGTGCGCGTGGGAAACCAGGTTTTCGTATCGGGCACGACCGGTACGGACGCGAACGGGCAGGTGACGGGGGATACCTTCGCGCAGTCCAAGCAGGCCTTGGCCAATATCGCGGCGGCCCTCGCCCAAGCGGGCGTCTCGCTCGAGAACGTCGTGCGCACGCGCATTTTCATGACCGATATCACGCAATGGGAAGCCGCCGGCAAGGCCCACGGCGAAGTTTTCGGTTCGATCCGTCCCGCCACCACCATGGTGCAGGTCGCCAAGCTGATCGATCCCGCCATGCTGGTCGAGATCGAGGCGGACGCCGTCGTGGCATGATCAAGGCCCGCGGCCTCTCCAAGACCTTCCGCGTTCATAAGAAAGAGGCGGGCCTTAAGGGTTCGCTGCGGGCGCTCTTCGCGCGCGAATGGACCACCATCCACGCGCTGAAGGGCGCGGATCTGGACGTGGGGGCGGGGGAGATCGTGGGGCTGGTAGGCGCCAACGGGGCGGGGAAGACCACCTTGGTGAAGGCCCTGTCCGGGATCCTCTATCCGAGCGGAGGGACCGCGGAAGTGTTGGGCCACGTGCCGTGGCAAAGGAAGAACGAATTCCGCCGGCAGATCGCCCTGATCATGGGGCAGAAGGCGCAGCTCTGGTGGGACTTGCCCGCGGGCGACGGCTTCATGCTCTTGCGGGAAATCTACCAAGTACCTAAGGATCGCTTCCGGGCCAACCTGGACGCCCTCGTCGAGGCTTTGCAAATCGGGGACAAGCTGGGCATCCAAATCCGCCGGCTGTCCCTGGGCGAACGCATGAAGATGGAATTGATCGCCGCGCTCTTGCATCAGCCCAAGGTGGTGTTCCTGGACGAGCCGACCATCGGACTGGACCTGGCCGCGCAAAGGGCCATCCGTAATTTCATCCTGGAGTACCGGCGGCGGGAGAATCCCGCGATGATCCTCACCTCCCATTACATGGAGGATATCGAGCGGCTTTGCGAACGCATCGTGTTGATGCGCGACGGCGAACTCGTGTACGACGGGCCGCGGGTGAAACTGGTCTCCGCTTACGCGGGCCACAAGGTCCTGACCGCGCATCTGCGGGTGGGCGAAACGCCGGCGGACGGGCCTCCGCGGCCGGAGGCGGGCCGGGCCCCGGGGGAAATCCTGGAGTGGAACGCGACCCTGCTCAAGGTCAAGGTGGATAAGGCCGATGCGGCCGCCGCGGCATCCCATCTCTTGCAAGCCTATCCCGTGGCCGATCTGAGCATCGAGGAAGAAGATATCGGGACGGTGATCGAAGCCATGCTGGGGAAAAAGGGCGCGGCCGCATGATCGCCTGGCGCTTTTACCTGAACAACCTGCAGCGGCTGGTTTCCTATCGCGCGGAATTCTGGATCGGATTCGTGGGAACCCTGATCAGCCAGATCGGAGTGGCCTATTTCCTATGGAGGGCCATTTTCCATGCGCGCGGCGTGGAGACCCTGCGCGGGTATACCTTCGGGGGAATGATGTTGTACTACCTACTGGTTCCGTTGGTGGAACGGGTGGGGCATGTCCAGGATATGGCGGGTTTTTCCGGGGAAATCTATGACGGGGGCTTGAGCCGCTATCTACTCTATCCGGTTTCCTATTTCCGCATCAAGTATGCGGCCAACCTGGCCCAGGCCACGGTTTACCTGTGCCAATTGGTGCTCATCTTACTGGGATACGGTATCGCCTTCGGACTGCCGGCGGGATTTTCCGCGGTTTCTATCCTGCAGGGGATTATCGCTTTGGGGGCTTCGGCGACCTTATGCTTTTTCCTGTCGGCGACGGTGGAAATGGTGGCCTTCTGGGCCGATAACGTGTGGAGCTTGTGGATCCTGGTGCGGATGACCATATCCTTGCTCGGCGGCGGCATGATCCCCCTGACATTCTTCCCGGTTTGGGCGCGCGCGGCGTTGGCATGGCTTCCCTTCGGGAGCCTGATCGATTTTCCCATCCGTTGCCTGCTGGGAAAGACCGGTTGGGGAGAATGGATGGCGGGCCTGCTTTCCGCTTTCGCTTGGACCGGGATATTCGGCGCGGCGACGGCGGTGTTGTGGCGGCGCGGCCTGAAATCGTACGCGGGCGTAGGGATCTGATGCGCCGCTACTTGCGCCTTTACGGGCATTTCGTCCGCTTCTCCTTGTCCAAGGCCATGGAGTTCCGCTTCGATTTCTTTTTCCGCGTGCTGATGGACTTGGCGTATTACGGCATCCAAATCGCGTTCTACAACGTGGTCTTTCTGCAGACCTCGGCCTTGGGCGGTTGGAACCGGGAACAGGCATTGGTCTTCCTGGGGGGCTATCTGGTGGTGGACGGCATCGCCATGACTTTCTTTTCCAACAACCTGTGGTGGCTTCCCTCGGCGGTGAATCATGGGGATCTGGATTATTACCTGGTGCGGCCGGTCTCATCCCTGTTCTTCCTCACCTTGCGCGACTTCGCGGCCAATTCCTTGATCAATTTGCTCTTCGCATTGGGCATCCTGGCTTGGGCCGTCACGCGACTGCCCCAGTTCCCGGGCCTCGGTTCCTGCGCGCTTTTCCTGGTGATGATCGCCGCGGGGGCGGTCCTGAACGGGTTACTCCATTTATTGGTCATTATCCCGGTTTTCTGGATGCATTCCGCCGGCTCCTTGCACGGCATTTTCTACAGCTTCTCCCGGTTCATGGAACGCCCGGACGGGATCTTCACCGGCTGGACCCGGCGTTTGCTGGTTACCGTGTTCCCGTTTTGCCTGATGGCGTCTTTCCCGGCGCGGGTGTTCCTGGAGGGGCCGGGATGGGGCATCCTGCTGCATTTCGCCGCGGTGTTGGCGGCCATGTTCGCCTTCGTCGCCTGGTTTTGGGGGAAAGGGTTGCGGGCGTATTCGTCCGCATCGAGCTGAGATGAGTTACGCCTCCTTGGCCCAAGCCGTCGCCGATCTGGAGAGGACCGGTCGCCTGCGCCGCATCGAAGGCGAGGCCGATCCGTACCTGGAGATGGCCGAGATCCAGCGCCGCGTCTATGCCGCCGGCGGGCCCGCCCTGCTTTTCACCCGCGTGAAAGGAACGGCTTTCCCGTGCGTGTCGAACTTGTACGGCACGCGCGAGCGCGTCCGATACCTGTTCCGGGATACCTTGGATTCCGCCCGGGCCCTGCTCGCCCTCAAGGCCGACCCGATGGCATGGGCGCGGTCGCCCGTCCGCTATCTTCGCGCTCTATCCGCCGCCGCGCATGCGCTGCCGATGCGGACCGCATCGCTTCCGGTCGCGGCCCATGAAACCAGCCTGGACCGGCTGCCGCAAATCGTTTCCTGGCCCAAGGACGGCGGGCCGTACGTCACCTTGCCGCAAGTCTTCACCGAAGATCCGGATCGGCCGGGCCTGAGGCATTCCAACCTGGGGATGTACCGCGTCCAACTGGCGGGGGCTCCTTTCCGGCCCGGGCGGGAAGCCGGCCTCCACTATCAGATCCACCGCGGCATCGGGATCCATCACCACGCTGCCATCGCGCGCGGGGAAAAACTCAAGGTAAGCGTGTTCGTGGGCGGGCCGCCGGCCCACGCCCTGGCCGCGGTGATGCCCCTGCCCGAGGATACGCCCGAAGCCTATTTCGCCGGGCTCATGGCCGGCCGCCGCTTCCGTTACGGGTATCGTGGAGGTTACCTGCTCTCCGCCGACGCCGATTTTTGCATCACCGGGACCGTCGATGCCGCGCGCGCCCTGTCCGAAGGGCCTTTCGGGGATCATCTCGGCTACTACAGCCTGGCGCATCCCTTCCCGGTCCTGGAAGTGGAGAAGGTTTGGCACCGCGAAGGGGCAATTTGGCCCTTCACCGTGGTAGGCCGTCCGCCCCAGGAGGACTCTCACTTCGCGGAAATCATCCACGAGCTTGCCGGCCCCGTCCTGCCTGCGGTCCTGCCCGGCGTGAAGGCGGTGCATGCCGTAGAGGCCGCCGGCGTGCATCCCCTGCTGCTGGCCCTGGGCGCCGAGCGCTACGTGCCATACGCACCCCGCAAGCCGCGCGAGCTGCTCACACTGGCCAATGCCCTTTTGGGATTCGGCCAATTGTCCCTGGCGAAATACCTGCTCATCGCCGCTAGCGAGGATGCGCCCGGAATGGATATCCGCGACGTGGGGGCTTTTCTGAAGCACGTTCTGGAACGGGCCGATTGGCGGACCGATCTGCATTTCCAGACCTGCACCACCATGGATACCTTGGACTACAGCGGCACGGCCTTGAACGAGGGATCGAAGGTGGTAATCGCCGCGGCTGGTCCGGCGCGGCGCGCCTTGGCGGCAACGGTTCCCGCCGACGCGGAACAATCCCTGCCGGATGGATTCCCGCGGGCCGGATGCCCGCTGCCGGGAGTCCTGGTCCTGTCCGCCCCTCCATATCGCGATGCGCAGGAGGCCCGCCGCGATGTCACGCGCTTGCTCGCCGTTTGGGAAGGCCGCTACCCGCCCGGCGGGGAGCATGCATTGACGGGTTTTCCTTTGGCCGTGCTCGTCGATGACGCGGCTTTCGCTTCCGCCAACCTGGGTAACTTCCTGTGGACGTCCTTCACGCGTTCCGATCCCGCCCGCGACCTGCATGGCGTGGGAGCCTTTACCGAGGACAAGCATTGGGGCTGCCGCGGAACCTTGATCCTGGACGCGCGCATCAAGCCGCACCATGCCCCGGTCCTGGAACCGGATCCGGAGGTGGTTCGCCGCGTGGAAGAGCGCGCGGCCCGCGGCGGGGATCTGCACGGCTTGTTTTGAGCTTTCCAATTGCCGTCGCCCTCCCCAAGACTTAAGTTTGGTCCCATGTCGCATAGCGCGTTGGAATCCCCGTCCGCCTCTATCGATCCCAAGATCGAACCTTCGTGGAAAAGCCGCTTGGGAGAGGAATTCCGTAAGCCTTATTTCGCGGCCCTCAAAGCCTTCCTCAAGGAAGAAAAAGCCAACGGGGAAATCGTCTATCCCCCCGGTCCGTTCATCTTCAATGCCTTCAACAAGACCCCCTTCGATAAGGTGAAAGTGGTCGTCCTCGGGCAGGATCCTTATCATGGCCCCGGCCAGGCACATGGCCTCAGCTTTTCGGTCCAACGCGGCGTGAAGCCGCCGCCCAGCCTGGTCAACATCTTCAAGGAACTGAGGGCGGATACCCACGCGGTGCCGGGGGGCTTCGAGATGCCGGACCATGGCTGCCTGGAAGCCTGGGCGGAACGGGGCGTGCTGCTCCTCAACGCTTGCCTCACGGTGCGCGCGGGACAGCCGGCCTCGCATCACGGCAAGGGCTGGGAGATCTTCACCGGCGCCGCGGTGCAGGCCCTCAACGATGCCAAGCAGGGTCTGGTCTTCCTGCTGTGGGGCAAGCCCGCGCAGGAAAAAGGATCCATCATCGATCCTTCCCGGCATCATGTCTTGAAGGCGGCGCACCCTTCGCCCTTTTCCGCCGATCGCGGCTTCTTCGGATGCCGCCACTTCTCCAAGGCAAACGCCTTCCTGGAAAAGGAAGGCCGCGATCCCATCGATTGGCGCCTCTGACACTACATTTATGCCCCTCATGAAGGATCCGCTGTTATCCGAATACGATTTCGCGGTGATCGGCGCCGGCCCGGCCGGGCTGCTGGCGGCGATCAACCTGGCGGGCGCCAACGTGGGTCGTTCCAAGCCCTATTCGATCGCGCTGCTCGATAAACGCGATCCATGGCGCGAACCCGTCGCGTGCGGCGAAGGCGTCTCGGCCCAGGGCCTGCGGGATCTGGTCCCCAAGCTGGAGCCGGCCTGGATCCGCGAGCCCATCGACGGGGTCGTTTTCGTTTCGCCCAATGGCACGCGAGTGACTTTCCAGCGCGAAGGAAGCGGCCTGCTCATCGATCGCGCCCTGATGCACAAGAACCTCGCCGAGGAGGCCCGACGCCGCGGCGCCCACTGCAATTTCCGGGCGCGCGCCACGGCGGTATCGCGGCTAGAGAACGGCCGCCGCCGGATCAAGATCGAAGGGGAAGACAATCAGGAGATCAAGGCGCGCGTGGTCATCGATGCCAGTGGACCCGGAGCTGGATTCGGGGCGGGGGAAAAGATCACCCAAGGCGACTTCGACGTCGAACCTTCCCTCTTCGCGCTGTTGAGCGGCATCGAGTATCCCGTGAACTATATCCAGATGTTCTTCGGGAAGAATTACGCGCCCGGCGGCTACGCTTGGCTCTTTCCCCGGGACAAGCACATCGCCAACGTAGGCTTGGTGGTCGGCAAGAAGTTCGCGCGGGAGGCCCCCGCGCGGAAGGCCCTCCAGGACTTCCTGGCCAGGACCTATCCCAAGGCCAAGGTAGAGCTTTATCATGGCGGAGCCATCCCCTGCGGTTATACCGCCGATCCCCTCGCCGTGGATAATCTCTTCAAGGCCGGGGATGCGGCTAACATGGTGAATCCCATCAGCCGCGCGGGCATTCTCGAAGCCATGAAGGGCGGCCAACTGGCGGCCCAGGCGGCCCTTCAGGTTATCGAGTTGGGCGACGAAACGGAGAAGGCGTCCCACTACCGGGCCTATAAGGACGGATGGGATGAGGCCTACGGTAACGCCAACATCCGCATCCACAAGGCCAAGGCCGCATTCATGGGTATCTCCGACGCTACCTTCGATAAGGCGGCGGGAAGCCTGGCGAAGATCCCGGCGGAAAAGGTGACCATGAGCCGCATTTTCTTGACCACCTTGTGGTCGACGCCGTCCCTCATCTGGAAGATGCGCAGCCTGATCTAAAAGACCGCGGTCGATGGCTTGCCAAGGGCGGCCTGGGCGGGCCAGTTCACCGGATTTTCCTTCCAGACCTTGTCCGAATTGAAGGACTTGAAGAAGCTGTCCCATAGGATTTGGTACAGATCCGCATTGTGTTCCTGATCGATGACGACCACCGGGTCGCCGGAACGATCCGGGAAAGCGGGGGCCTGGGATAATTGGATGGCCGAGAGCCATTTTTTCGCGAAGAAGATGAACTCCAAATCGTAGGCATCGCCATGCTTCCACTTCTCCAAGGTGGTTTGCGTGTAGACGAGGTTGATTTTGTAGTCATTCGGGAATTGGCAGACGAAACGGATTTCCCGGCCACCAGTAAACATAGTGCCCTTGATGTAGCCCGGGTTCCGGAACCCGGCGAAATCGAGGGTATCCGGACGCAAGCTGTCATGCAGGGGAATCCGCGATTCCAACTTCATGAGGGTCCAATCCCCCGGCGGCACCTGCACGGGCGGCAAGACCGCGGATGAATCCTGGCCGGTGAAATCGATGTTCTGGCCCAAGGAATCGGGCACCTTCCAGATGCGGCCATCTTCATTCGCCGAGGTAACGTAGTTGACCTCCACCACGTTGAACCGGAAATGCAGGATGCGGATGGTATCCGATCCGCCAACGGACGCCGATGCCAGTTTCGGCAGGGCGGGAGGATCGTCGGCATAATCGATGGTGAAGGTCGCGTTGACCTGCTGGGTCTTTCCGGGATTCCCCACTTCGGTAAAGCATCCCGTCAACGCCGTGAAGGCGCATAGGGCGGCGAAGTAAGCCGCGCAGAAGGCCGCGCGCAAGAATATGCCCTTCCCTTTCTTCACCTTCAGGCTCCGCGATTCAAGGGGAAGAGTTGGATGTTGACCTGGACCACGCGCTCGCCTTGGCCGTCCTCCACGGCGAAATTACGCAGCTCCTTGCGCATCAATTGGATTTGCTTCTTAAGCCGGGGGAAATCCCCTTCCCGTATCGCGAAGCTGACCGCCGAGATATCCCGTTGCTCCGGGTCCACCGCGTCCACCGCCTTCATGGCCAAACCCATCATCTGGAGATGGTAGTTCCTCACGAAGAGCGGGAGGACTTCGTCGTCGGTGGTGATGGAATCGTCGACGGCGCGGAAGCCATTGGCGGTGCGCTTGATCAATCCGGCTTCCAGCAGGAGCTTCAGCGACTCCTGCGCTTCGCGCGGTTCGATCTTCGGCTGCAATTGCCCCGCGATCCATTCCGGGCTGTTCCGGAATTTCCCCAGCGCCAGCATTTCCCGGATGGCGCTATGGTACCAGGTATTGAAGATCCGGAATTGGCTGGCTTCCAGCTTCTTCAATCCGTTCGGCTTTCCGGACTTCAGCAGCCTTTGGTAGTAGACGTCCTTCTCATCCAAGGTCTTGGATTGGTTGAAGAAAACCAGGTTCTCGAAATACTCGGCGCGGTCCTTGGGCAGCTTGAGCGCCAGGGTCAGCTTCAAAAGGCTTTTCTTGCTCAGGTTCCTTTTACCGTCCAGAACGTAACGCAATAAGGTATGGCTGGAAAACCCGGCTTCCTTGGCGAAGGCCCGCACCGAGAAGCGGGGATCGCTTTCCTTCCGGGCGGCATGCGTATCCGAAAGGTATTGGCGGTAATTCGTATAGTTGATGACATCGGGCGGCGGGAGGGCCGGCTTCCGGGGCGGGGTATCCATTACCGGAAAAGATACCCGTAGGTGAGGCTATTCCAGGCGGGATTTTACGGGAGGCCGGAAACAATTGTGCCCAGCCCCGGATTTCCGGCGATGTTCTTAGACATTTTGAGGAGGTTGAGCGCTTGGCGGCGGTTTACCGGTCCGAGGCTACGGCCCGCTAGGTCGACGACGCGGGGATCGGGGGATAGGGCCGAAACGGGGCGGCTGGGTAACGCCAAGGTTACGGTTCCCCACGTCAGGGTCGCTCCGGCCCCGCTCTTCGCGTCGCTGATTTCCGCTTGGAGCTTTTCCGGATCGGTGAAGGCGAGGGCCGCGTAGGCGGGCGTAAAGGATTGGCCGGCCCCCAAGGTATTGCCTTCGCACTTATCGAACTTGTTGTTCCTCACCGTAATGGCGGTGAAGGTGGGATCGAAGCCGGTGTCGATGGGGGTTTTCTGCCCGATGAAGGCATTGCCCTCCGCCAGTATGTTGGACCGATGGCAGGCGCGGATGCAGTAGGCTTGGCCCGGGTCGGCGCTGGTGAAAAGGCAATTGGCGACGTGGAGCTGGGCGAAACGCACGCGGGGCATGCGCTCGGCGACGCCGTCCGCCCACCACGTCTTATAAAAGGTGATCAGGAGATGGGCCGAGTCTTCCGCAGCATTCTTATCCGAGTGGCCGATGAGGTTGCAAAAGCGGTGGGATTTGCCGGAAGTTCCCGAGGCATACGATTTGGAAGTATAAGAGAACTTGGTCCAACTCACGGTGATATAGTCGCATGCATGGGTGATATCCAGATTGCCGTCTTCGCCGTCGGAAATGTCCAGATGATCCAGCCAAATGTTCTTGGCTTCGCTTTCCAGATGCACCGCATCCAGCCCGTCGACGTCGTAGGCCCCGGGGCCCTGGATTTTCAGGTTGCGGAGGATGATGTTGCCGACGCTTTTATGGATGTCGAAGCCGCCGTTCACGGTCGCTCCCGGAAGGCCCAGGATGGATTTATCCGAAGCCACGACCACGCGGTCCCCGTCCGATTGGCCGCTGGTGCCCGCGTTCCCCATGACGCCGTTTACCCAGATGATGTACTTGCCTTCCATCTTCGCGTACTTCTGGAGATCGGCCATGGTGCTCACGGTTACCTCGGTGCCGCCCGCGCCCCCCTTGGTCCCGCCGTTGAGGGATGCCCATCCCCCGGGTTGGTCCGTTACGGATGCCGACCAAAGCCAAGTCGCCAGGGAAAAATGGAGCAAGCAAGCCTTTATTATCCCGTGCATACTTCGTCCTTCCGATTCACGGCGGCGAAACCGGGTTCGCATCCGTGGGATGGAAAGTAGGCAGGGAATATCCTTCAGGACCCCGGGAAATCAGGCTCCGTGGGCACCTTTGTGTCCAGGGACCGGGATGGAAGATGGGGGATAGGCCCTATGGCCGCGGCCCGTTAGGCGAAGTCGCGGCATCCGTCGGGGGCGGGCAAACGTTGTCGTATTTCTCGAAGTCGATCCATTCGGTCGGCTCCCCTTCGCTATTGGGCAATAGCACCTTCGCGGCATCGGCCGGGCCCTCGCTGCCGGCCGCGTAGTTGGGGAAGGCGCTGCCCGCCGGGGTAGAGCCCCAATTTTTGAGAAGCGGATCCAGGAATTTCCAGGACAGCTCGGTCTCGTCGGAACGCACGAACAAGGTGGGATCGCCCAGCACCGCGTCCAGGAGCAGGCGTTCGTAGGCGTCCGCGCTGGTGTCGAAGTGATCGCTGTAACAGAAATTCATGGAAGTGTCCGACAGTTCGAAGCTCTGGCCGGGATTCTTGGTCGTCAACTCCAGCAGGATGGCTTCCTGGGGCTGGATCTTGAACACGATGCGGTTGCTGGCGAGCGAAACGCCCGGCTTGTTGAACAGGATGCGCGGGAGCTTCTTGAAAGTGACCACCACTTCGGTGCCCTTACGGCCTAGGCGTTTGCCCGAGCGCAGGTAAAAGGGCACGCCGGCCCAGCGGAAGTTGTCGATGTTCATCCGCATCGCGACGAAGGTCTCCGTACTGGATTCCGGCTTGATGCCCTTGCCTTCGCGATAAGCGATGACCGGTTTCTCCTTGATGACGCCCTCCCCGTATTGGCCGCGTACCGCCACGGGCGGTCGGGCCGCCAGGTCCAGCGGACGCAAGGAGCGGAGCACCTTCACCTTCTCGTCGCGGATGGAGTCGGCGGAAAGGCCTACCGGCGGCTCCATGGTCACCAGGCAGAGGATCTGCATCAGATGGTTCTGGATCATGTCCCGCAAAAGGCCCGCTTGATCGAAATACTCGGCGCGATCCTCGGCCCCGAGGAATTCGGAATGGCTGATCTGGACGTGCTCGATGTAGTTGTGGTTCCAGATGGCCTCGAACACCGAATTGGCGAAGCGGAACACCAGCAGGTTCTGGACCGACTCTTTGCCCAGGTAATGATCGATTCGGTAGATCTGCTTCTCGGCGAAGCACGACAGCAGGTTTTCGTTGAGCTCGGTGGCGCTCCCGATGTCCTTGCCATAGGGCTTCTCGACCACCAGGCGCGACCAATTCCCGCCCCGGGGGGGATGGACCATGCCGCCTTGCTTCAGCGCCAAGGCCACCTCGGCATAACCCTGCGGAGGAATGGCCAGGTAGAAGAGGTAGTTGGGCGGGATGCCGGTTTCCTTGCAGACGCGGTCGCAGGTTTCCTTCAGTTTTTGGATCCCGGCCGCGTCGTAATGGGTTTGCAGGTAGAGGAAATGCTTCTCGAAATCGGCGGGGTACTTCGCCATGGAAAGCAGTTCCTTGGTTTCCATGGGTTTGCGGCCCACCGCGATGATCTGGAACTTGGCCGGCATCATCTTCTTGAACATCAGGTTCCCGAGGGCGGGGAAGAGCTTGCGCTTGGCGAGGTCCCCCGAACCGCCGAAAATGACGATGAGGCATTCGTCCGCGCCGCCCTTGTTGTTGAAGAAGTTGGACGAGCTCCTGGTCTTTTCATCGAATGTCAATGTCATGGCGGCGAATCCCCGTTCGTGGTGCTGCAAAATTATAATTTTCCGCCCGGTTTACCGTAACAGGAACGCGCTCGCGCATGGATTTAGCCTCATTCAGGACCGTCCTCGAAACCGCCTGGAGACGGCGCCGCGCGTTGATGGATCGAACCGATGCCTTCCGGGTCCTGAACGGCGCGGCCTCGGCGGCCCCGGGCCTGATCGTGGATCATTTCGCGGGCTGGTTGGTGGCCTACGCCTACGCAAAGGATCCTTTTTTATTGCGTCCGGGTTTCGCCGAGGTCTTGGCGGAAACCACCGGCGCGCGGGGACTCTCCCTCATCGATCGCGGGAACAAAGGCGAGGCCGGCCGCGACGATGGGCGCATGCTGCTCGGGGAAGCGCCGGAGTCCGCCGAGGTGCGCGAGGGAAAGCTGCGGTTCCGCGTCTATCCGCGGCATCCGCGCAACGTGGGGCTTTTCCTGGATACCCGCGAATTGCGGGAGTCATTGGCGGAGGCGTGTACGGGCCTGGACGTCCTCAATCTGTTCGCCTATTCCTGCTCGCTCGGGATGGCCGCCGCCGCCGGTGGCGCGGCGGCGGTCGCCAACGTGGACGTATCCGCCCGATACCTGGGATGGGGCAAGGACAATCTGGCCCTGAACGGCCTCCCTGCCGACCGCATGCGTTTCGTGAAAATGGACAGCGGCAAGTACCTGGAATGGGCCGCCAAGAAAGGCATGGCCTTCGACGCCATCATCCTGGATCCGCCCAGCTTCGCCCGGAACCAAGAAGGGACCTTCGCCTTCGCGAAGGATTACTTCCGCTTGGCTGGGGCCTGCGCGCGGTTGTTGCGGCCGGGCGGGACGCTATACGCCATGACGAATTACGGGGGCATCGCGCCCGCGCGCTTCCGCGCGCGCTTGGACGAGGTCCTACGCGCCGAAGGCCGTACGCCCTTGTCCCTCGAGCGTATCTCCTTGCCCGATGACTTCGACGCCGCCCGCCCCCCTTCGGAAGTCGATGAGCGCGCGGTTCCGCTGGGCATGGGCGCGGCGGTAGAAGGCACCATGCTCGGATTCGCCGCCCGAACGCGCTGATTTCCCCACTTTAAGTTTGCGATCTTTCAGGTTCGACACTGTCGCAACCGCGATCGCAAATGATTAGTTATTTTCCCGCGAGAAGCAGGAGCCTGAATGTCCTTCCAGGTCGCACTTAATTCGCGCAATGTGCTGGTGCCCTTGGGCCTCGAGGATCGCCAAGGCGATCGCCTCCATCATGCGCTGTCCCGCCTGGACACCGCCACGGCGCTGGTAATCCAGGTTTCCGCCGCGGGCTCTTTCGGGCAAGAATTCATCCCGCTGCGCATCCGCCGAGGCGACACCGAATCTTACGCGGGCGAAGCCTGGGAATTGCGCGTGCAAAAGGCCTCGGGGGATCTGCATGCATATTACCTTGGCATACCCGATAGCCTGTTCGCCGTGACGGAAAGCGCGGAACCGCCGCGATCGCTTTCGGTGCAGGTGGTCGGCACTTCGCCGCTTACCGGCCGCGAGGATTTCACCGGCGGCGTGGACGTGATCTTGCAGGCCCAGGTTGAACCGCCCCTAATCCCCGGCTTCCTGGCGCTGGCGGAACGCTTCTATCCCACTTTGCTGCCCCATAATTTCATCGGCCAGCGCGCCTTGGCCGAATTCGAATTCGGCGGGAAGCGTAGCCTCATCCTGATGGCGGGCCTGGAGGCGGATCCCGCCGACCGCATCCCCGTCAGCCTAGGCAAGCATTGGGACGCCAAGAATTGGGTCCAGGCTGTGGTGGAAAACCTGACGCCCATGGGCGCGGGTCCGGCTTGGTTCTCGATCCAGGGCGGATGCTTCTACGGCCGCAACCATCGCATCTCGCATTGGTTCGGAGGCGGGATCGGCCTGGATGAAAAAGGTTTCCGGCAAGCGGCGGGGGAGCGCATCCGCGGCATGGGGCCGAGCGGGAACGGGGCCTGGGTATTCTGGTTGGAACCGAACGGGGAACCGGAAGGCCATCTCGCGACCCTGCGGAATCCCGCTGCCGCCGCGAGCCGTCCCATCGCCATCCGCCACCCCATGCTGCATCGGGTGTTGTCCGCTCCTTCCCATGTCCCGGCCGCCGCGCGCGGCGAGCTATCCGGTGGATTGCCCTTGGCATCCGCCATATCCGCGCTGTCCGGGGTGGCCGCGATTCTGGCCTCCCATCAAGACACCTTGCAACGGGCCCAGGCCGAGCCGGCCCATGCGCTTTGGTCCGGGCGGGCCAACCCGGCCGTGGCGGCCGCTCTCGACCTGGAGGAAGGCGCGGCAGGTTCCCTGCCGCCGGCTCCCGCCGCGCAAGACCGCCTCGCCGAGGGCATCCGCGCCTTATACCGCGAGCACGGCGAAACCTTGCGGAGCCTGGAGGCCCACTTCGACGAGACGTTCGGATACTCCGCTTGGGACGCCGTGGGGAATTCCCTGCGCGAGGCGTTGGCCGGTTCCCTGGCCGAGGCCCAGTCCCGCGCCCCGGCGTAAGGGATTTCCGGTCAATGAGCTTTATCGTCCTGGCCAATAGCACCCGCGTCATCCTGCCCTTGCAGACCCGCCTCGAAGGACCCGCGGCCACGCCTGCCCTGGCAGGCTTGTTGGTTTCCCAGGCCAAGGCTTCGGGCCATTGCCAGCAATCTTTCATTGAGCTCGGGGCCCCGGGCCTGCCGCGGCCTTTCCGGGGGGAACGCTGGAGCTACGAATGGCGCGGGGACGGGGCGGAGAACCTGCTCGCCTTATGGTTGGGCTTCCCCAACGTGTTCTTTTCCGGCGGCATCGATCCGAATCTGCGCGTAGCCATCGAGGCCTTGGGCCGCCCCCAGGCCGGTCCGGGAATGCTGCGCTCCATGGCGCGCATCTCCATCACCGTGAAGGACGGCGGGCTCGTTCCAGGGGCGCCGAGGACGGAGGGTGAGCCGGTCTGGATTCCCGAGGGACGTAAAAGCTATCCGGAGGCAGGCGGCGAATAAGGTTGAGCCGCGAAGAGGGAGAAGCGAAAAAGGGGAAGCGAAAAGGATAAGCCGGAACGCCCTCGCTACAGCTTCGATCTCAACTTCAACGCGAAACCGTTCCTGGGATTGATCGCCAGAATCTTGTCGACCGCGTCCTTGGCTTGGGCCTTCATCCCCATGGCCTGGAAGGTCACCGCCAATCCTCCCAAGGCGGACACCTTTTGCTTTTCGGAGACGCCTTCGGCGATCAGGGCTTTTCCGTACAGCAGGTTCGCCTCGGCGGTTCTGCCCAAGTCGTTCAGGTCGTCCGCGGCTTTGAGCCGCTCCCCGGCGGAAGCAGGCCAATCCCGGGCTTGCACCATGCTCATCAGGGAAGCCTCCCTCTCCGGAGTAACATGAGAGTTACCCTGGTAGGAAGACTTGGGCGGCTTAGGCGCGGACGGCGCGCTGGCCTCCGGAGCGGAGCCGGGACGAGCGGGCTCCACCGGCATGGGTGGCTCGGAATAACCCGTAGCCGGTCCGGTATTCGCCCCGGCCGGCGCGGCCTGGTTCTTTCCGGACTCCCCTCCCTCCGGATAAGGGGGCCGGTCCGCGGAGGGTTGCGGGGGGACCGCGGTCGGTTCGGGTTGGCTGGAAGCGCCCGGGCCCGTCGCCGTCGTCGGGCGGGCGTTGGCCGCGGGTCGAGGGGGAAGGGCGGGGACGGATTCATCGGATACCGCCACCGGGGTTCCCGAGGGCTTGGCTTTTTCGGCGGCATTGCCGCGGAGGAAAATGAACAAGGCCGCCAGGCCAGCGAGGATGGCCACGCCGCCCGCGATGCCGAACAGGAGCCTGAGCTTGGCTTTGGCCGCCGCGGCGCTCCCGTCCGGATTGTAGATCCCGGTGCGGTTGTCGCCCGCGCCCTTGAAGCCATAGGTGGTGAAGCCGCCCGAACCGATCGAGCCGGCGGCTTCCATGGGATCCTTCTCCAGGGAAGACAGGCTTACGGACATGGGTTTGTTCTGCGGCGGGGGCTCGTTCCGGAACGGGGATTTGGAACCGGAACGGGGTGTTACGGGTTTACCGAATAGGGTCCCCGGTTGCTCCAGATCGGCGAGGCCGCCGGGGGGCGCGAAAGGCGCGCTTTCGCGGCGCGGGGGTTCGGATCTCGCTACGGGCTGGCCGGAGGGTACGGCCGGGGCTCCGAATAAGGTGTCGCCGCCCGGCTTGCGCGGATCCGGGAAGAATCCGTCGGCGTTTTTACCAGATCCCGGGCTCTCGGCGCCGAATGGTTGTTGTCCGCCGGCCGACGGCATCGCCGGTGCGGTTTCGGAAGGAAAAAAATCGAAAAAGGAATCGCTATCGGCGGGCTTGGCGGGCGTGCCGAACAAGGTGGGCTCCTTGGCGGCGACGGGTTCGGCAGGCATCGGAGGGGCCACCGGGGCGGAAGCGGCGGCCGGAGCGGGGCGATCCCCCATGCGATCCTGTAGCCGTTGCATGACTGCTTGTAGTTCCCACATCGCATCGGCGAAAGCCCCCGCGTCCTGGAAGCGCTCTTCGGGCTTGGGATGCAAGGCTTTACCCAGGAATAAGGCCAGATCGCGGTCGATACCGCGCGCATCGTTGAGGGTTTGGGCGGGATTGGAGGAGGGGTGTTCGCCTTTGACCAGGCGATACAGGAGGCCCGCGATGGCGAAAAGATCGCTGCTGGGATAGCTGAGGAAGCCCGCTCCTCGGCCCGCCATCTCGGGGGCCCGATAGCCCCGGTACTCGGGGCGAAGGGGAAGGGGATCGGGGGTCATTTCAGTGTTACCCAAGGCGCGCGGGTCGGGATCGCAAAGCTTGGCGACGACCGGGCCCGCGATCACGTTCCCGGGATGGATGTTCAAGTGGCGCGTACGCTCATGCAAGGCCCCCAGACCTTGGGAGACTTGCCACAGCAGCTCCAGTCCGCGGGCGAAATGCCCGGGCTCGCCCCGGTGCTTACGGGCCCAATCCTCGAAGGATTCGCCCTCGACGAAGGATCTGGCCACGAAAACCTGTCCCATTTCCTCCTGGACGTCGAGGCAGGCGGCCAGGTTGTCATGGCCTATCTCGGTCATGATCACGGCCTTGAGGAAGAAGTCCGGGGCCGCCATCAGCTTGGCGGAGACCTCGGGACGGTAGATCTTGACCGCCAGCCGGCCGGCGTTGCTATTGGCCAGGTAGGTGACGGAGGCCGGGCCTTCGCCGGCCATGCCATCGACCACGTACTTGTTCGCGATGACCTCGCCGTGGGAATATTGGGGATGTGCGGGCATGGTGCAAAGTATACAATTTCGGCTTCCGGCTTCCCCGTTCGCGGCCGCGCGCGCCGAGGCGCATTGTTATATTTGGAGGGTACGAGTGGCCGCCCCGCGAGGGCCGGGGGGCCGAATCCCAAGGTGCGAATGCCGCCGATTTCCACAGCCGATAGGTTGCGTAGCTATGCTTTCCGGCATGCGTTCATCCGTACGGCCCTGTGCGCATTAATTCTGGCGGGGGCCGCCCACGCGCGCCACGAGAAGGAGTTGAGCGAGGACTCCCTGCAAGCCCTCGTTACGCGCGAGCCCGACAATCCCGTGCATTGGATGAAGCTCGGTACCTTGGCCGCGCGCGGCAACCAAATCGATTTGGCCAAGGGTTATTTCGACGAAGCCATCAAGCTTTCGGGCAACCAGGGCAAGACCATCCTGGAAGTCGGGGACGTATGGCTTTCCCAGGGCCGCGTCAAGGCCAGCCTGCCTTACTTGATGCCCAACCTGGGGCATCTCGATCCCGCCCGGCTCGATCAGTTGCAGAACGGCCTGGATAAGGAAAGGCTGTACTCCGCGCAATTGCTGGTCTTGCGCAATCTGGGTTCACGCACGCAGTCTTTCCAACCGGTGAATCGGCACTTGGCCATGCTGGCCTTTTACCTCGGCGATTACCCGCTTTGCCAGTCCACCTTGTCCCGCTTCGCCGATCAGCTGGATCTGGAAGCCGCCCGCAACCTGCTGCTGGTCGCCTTCTTCATGGGCGGCACTCCCGATCCCAAGGTCGTCGCCACCTTGCGCAAACGCTTTCCGGAAGTGGAAATCGGATATCTGGCCGCCCTGAACTCGGCCCAGCAAGCCAAATGGGGCGAAGTGCGTGAGTTCCTCAAGCACGAAGCGAATTCGCCTTCCTATCGCGATTATTTCCAGCTACTGCGCGCGATGGAAGCGGCCGCGGACGATCGCGCCGATGAAGCCGTGGAAGCCTACCAGAAGTCCCTGGAACTGGCCACCTGGGATCGCCTCAAGGTGGTCATCAACGCGGAGATGTACCGCTTGTATTCCACCACCGGCAACAAGTTCAAGGCGGATCAGACCTGGGATCAGCTCAAGGAGGACTACCAGGAGGCCGATCCGGAACTGCAGGAATTCATGGCCCGGCAATTAGGCGCGCGCGGATACGAGAAGCAGGCCAAATATTTTTACCGGGTCGCCCTGCGCCGGCGGCCGGGATCGGCGGCGGCCCTGGCGGCCTTATGGGAAGACTTGATGGGCAACGAGGATTACCAGACCATTTCCGACAATCTGAAAGCGATGCTAGACAGGGATCCGCTTTCCTGCGAAGGCAATTCCCTGGCCATGGATTTCCAGATGCGCCAGAAAAACGATAAGGATCTGCTTCCCTATGGCCGGAACGCGACGGTTTACTGTTATGACGCGCTGGATCCTTACCTGGTGCTGGGGAACGCCTTGGTCAATCTGAGCCGGCCCGACGAGGCCCGCAGCTACTTCTCGACCTACATCCGCAAGGGCGGCGACGTGAACAAGGTCCCCATAAGCCTGCGCTAGCAGGCCGCCTGTGCTAGCAGGCCGCCTGTGCTAGCGTTCCCATCCGAATCGCGGTAGGCCGCCGTCAGACTTCGGCGTCGTCATCCAGGGCGGTCGCGCCCGACCGGAATTCTTCCAGCAAAGCATTCGCCTCGCCGACCTGGGCATCATCCACCATTACGTCCACGCCGTCGGTAAGGTCGATGGAGGGGAAGAGTCCGTTCGCGTCGTCGGTACGCACTTGCGCCTCGATGCCCCCCTCCTTCAACAGGTTGCAGATGATGATGGCTTGGGTTGAGCTCGAGGCTTTGTATACCGGGACCAGACTCATGGTTCTCCCTCCGCGTACAGATGAACCGTACCTCGGTAATATAAATCCACGGAGAGATGGAGAGCCGGATCCTCGCTGCGGAATGCCGGCAAGAATTCGCCGGGCTCGGCCTGGCGCCGCACCAAAGGCAGGAATTCCGCGTATGGCACTTGCCCGCCTTTGAAATCCTGGATTTGCCACGAGGGCCAGGTGAAGGCGGAAGGCAGGCGTTGCGACAGTTTGACCAAAAACATCTGCCCTTCGCCGAGCAGCATCTGCGACAGGTCCTTGGCGTAATCCACTTGCGATGCGTCGGGAACCTTGCCGATCGCCTTGCGAATCTCGGCCAGGGATGGCGATCCCTGTTCATCGAGCCACGCCTGCAATCGCAGCGGCTTGCGGCCGTCCACCCGCACCAGCCAATGCGTATCATCGCCGGGACTGAAGCATACCGGCTTCCCGCTTTGCTTGGCTCCCCCGGACTTGGGGCGCTTCGCTACGGAAGAGCCTTGGGATGATCCCGGCATGTCCTTGCATGCCACGTGCAGCCATTCCGACGAGGTATCGAGGTAGGCAAATAGCCCCGGCGAAAAGCGAAGGGGGCCGGCGACCGGGACGCGGGCGATGGGCGGTTCCGCGCGGAAGACGAGAAAATAACGCCCGCGTTCCACCCCGGAACCCAGCCAGCCACGCTCGCCTCCGTAGCCTTTCAGCAACCATTCCTGCTGCAGGCCCGGGAACCGCTTAACCACTTGCGAATCCAACGCGCCCGACGTTTCATGCCAGGCGGCGCCATTGCCGTACTCCTGGGTCAGGGCCGCGAAGCTATCGGAAGGGATCTCATCCGGTTGATCGTAACGGACCCCGGCCAAGCCTTCCGGATTCCAATCGAGCCGGAGCGCGAAGGAATCGCCATGGGCCAGGCGATAGAACCCGATCGGTTTGCCGTCCTTGCGTTCGGCCAACTTCCAGGATTGCTTGAGATCGGCGGTGTCGGGGAAATGGACCGCTTGGGATGGCCGCGCCAGGAATAAAGACAGGGCTATGGCCAAGGAGGCCATGGGGCGGAAGGCAATGGTGCGCCGCGCCCCCGACATGGCTACTCCGGCCGATCCGTCCCGGGATCCGCTTCCCCGGCTTCGGGATTCTCCCCGCCTTCGGGCCCTTCGCCTTCAGCCGCGGAACCGTTCAGCTGGGAGCCATCCTCGGACTCGGCCGTGAGGGCCGCGATGTCCACCGAGCCGGCGGCCTCGGCTTTCGCCTTTTCGGCCGACTCCAATGCGTCCGGATCCAAATCCTCGCTCTCAACCACCGCAACGTCGGTCACCAAATCGCCGTCGTTGAGGCGGATGACGCGTACGCCCTGGGTATCGCGGCCGATCATGTTGATGTCGGCGATCCCCAAGCGGATGACGTTGCCGTCCTTGGTAATGACCAGGATTTCTTGTCCTTCGCGCACCGATTCGATGCACACCGCCGGGCCGTTCTTGTCGGTGATCTTGATGTTCCGTACGCCCTTGCCGCCGCGGCCGGTGACGCGGTATTCATCGGGATCGGTGCGCTTGCCATAGCCGGTCTCGGTGATGGTCAGGACGGTCCCGCCCTTCTCGGCGATGATCATGCCGATCACCTTGTCGCCCTCATCGAGGGTGATGCCTTTGACGCCGCGGGAGCCGCGGCCGGTCTGGCGGAACTTGCCCATCGGGAAGCGGATGGCTTGACCCAACGCGGTCCCGATCATTACGTCGTCGGCTTCGGAAGCCATCACCACCTGGGTCAAGGTATCGCCTTCGTCTAGGGTCAGGGCGTTGATGCCGGCCTGGCGGGGACGGGAGAAGGATTCCAGGGAGAACTTGTTGATGACGCCCTTTTCGGTGACCAGCACCAGGGAGCGCGGATCTTCGAAGTCCCTTACGGGCACGAAGGCGCTGACCTTTTCGCCTTCTTGCAGGTTGAGGAAGTTGACCAGGGCCTTGCCCTTGGAGGCGCGCGCCGCTTCGGGCAATTCGTAGACCTTGAGCCAATGGCAGCGTCCCATATTCGTGAACACGAGGATGTAGCTATGGGCCCAGGCGATGAAAAGATGCTCGACGAAATCCTCTTCCTTGAGGCCGGTGGCCGAGATGCCCTTGCCTCCGCGCCCTTGCGTCTTGTAGGCGTCCGTGCCGATGCGCTTGATGTAGCCGGTATGCGACACGGTCACGATCATCGGTTCGTTGGGGATCAGGTCCAGGTAGGTGATATCGTCGGCGGCGTCCTCGATCACGGTGCGGCGCCCGTCGCCGTATTTCTCGGCGATCTCGGTCAGTTCCTTTTCGATGATGGCCATGCGCCGATGCTTGTTCGCCAGGATGTCCTTCAGGTCCGCGATGACGATGGTAAGTTCATTGTATTCGGACTCGATCTTGTCGCGTTCCAGCCCGGTCAGGCGCTGTAGGCGCATTTCCAGGATGGCGTCCGACTGGCGCTCGGATAGGCCGAAGCGTTCCATGAGGCCGGTCTTGGCCGTCGCGGCGTCCGCCGATCCCCGGATGAGGGCGATGACCTCGTCGATATGATCCAAGGCGATGCGCAGGCCTTCCAGGATATGGGCCCGTTCTTCGGCCTTGTTCAGCTCGAAGCGGGTGCGCCGCTCCACCACTTCGTGGCGATGTTCCAGGAAGTAATAGATGATCTCGCGCAGGTTGAGGGTGCGCGGGCGGTTGTTCACCAAGGCCAGGTTGTGGATCGAGAAAGTCTCTTGCAACTGCGTGTGCTTGTACAGCTGATTGAGGATGATGTCCGGGAAGGCGTCCTTCTTGAGCTCGATGATGATGCTCATCCCGTCCTTATCGGACTCGTCGCGCAAATCGGAAATACCTTCGATGATCTTGTCACGCACGAGATGGGCCATCTTCTCCAGCAGGTTGGCTTTGTTCACCTGATAGGGGATCTCGGTGACCACGATGCGGTTGCGGTTGTTCACCACTTCGACGTGGGTATTGGACCGCACCAGCAGCTTGCCCTTGCCGGTCACGTAGGCCGCGCGGATGCCGTTGCGGCCGTGGATGGTGGCTCCCGTGGGGAAATCCGGCCCGCTCACGATGTCGCAAAGCCCCTCGACGGTAATGTCGGGATTCTTGATCATGGCCACGCAGGCGTTGATGATTTCGCGCAGGTTATGGGGGGCCATATTGGTGGCCATGCCCACCGCGATGCCCGTGCTCCCGTTGACCAAGAGGTTGGGGAAAGCCGATGGCAGGACGGAGGGCTCGGTCAAGGATGAATCGTAATTCGGGGTGAAGTTGACGGTATCCTTCTCCAGGTCCTGCAGCATCATTTCCGCGAAGCGTTTCATGCGCGCCTCGGTATAACGCATGGCCGCGGGCGGATCCCCGTCGACGGAACCGAAATTGCCCTGGCCATCCACCAGGGGATAGCGCATCGAGAATTCCTGCGCCATGCGCACGATGGACTCGTAGATGGCCGAGTCCCCATGCGGATGGTATTTGCCCATGACCTCGCCCACGATGGTGGCGGACTTCTTGTAAGGCCGCTCGGGAGCGAGGCTCAGGTTCTCCATGCCGTACAGGATGCGCCGATGCACGGGCTTGAGGCCGTCGCGCACGTCCGGCAGCGCGCGCGCGACGATCACGGACATGGAATACTTGAGGTAGGAGACCTTCATCTCTTCCTCGATGAAGGTATTCACGATCCTGTCGTTGCCTGGGGCCTGTACGGTCATGCCATCTCCTCAATCGTGTCGAAGCGGATCATAGGGCGTCCCAATCGGCTTTCAGCCCCGCTACGCGCAGGGCCTCGGCCTCATCGGATTGGCCGACTTGCAAAGGGGTGATCGATATGCGGCCCCGCGCGAGGGCCCAATCGTCGGTGCCCTCCCGGAATTCGGCGGCCGGCTTGTAGCCGACCAGGCGGAATTCGGTGAGCCCATGCTCGGAACGGGTGGCCTCGTAGCTGTCGCGGAACATCACCGTGCTCATGGTTGTGACCGATGCGCCTTGGATTTCGTGCGGCTCGCAAGGGGGGAAATTCACGTTCCAGAAGCAAGCCGGCTTGCCGCCGGCCAGCCGGTCGCCGCCGCTTTGGGCCCCGGCATGGCGCTTGGGCAGCATGGCCGGATGCCGAAGCAACCTGCGCAACCAATCCACGGCATGCGCCAGGCGCCCGGGCTCGTCCTTCCAGACGGAAACGGCGATGCTGGGGATGCCCCACATGGCGGCTTCCCGGGCAGCGGCGACGGTACCGGAGTAAACCGCGCTCATGCCGGCGTTCTCGCCCAGGTTGATGCCGGAGAGGACCAAATCGATTTCCCCGGGCTGGAAAAGATGCGCCACCGCGAACTTGATGCAGTCGCACGGGGTGCCCATGACCTCGTACTTGGGATAGGGGGAAGAGGCATCTGCGCGGAAGGCCAGGCGTTTCTCCAGACCGTGGGTGAAAGAGTGAGACATGCCGCTTTGATCCGTGGCAGGCGCCGTAACGCGTACCTCGTGCTCGCCATGGAGCGCGTCCGCCAGAAGGCTCAGGACGGGGCTGCGGATGCCGTCGTCATTGGTGACAAGGATCTTCATTCCGTTGGCTGAAAGAGCAGTTTTCCGACCTTAAAACGGAACGGAAATTTTCGTCCTCACAGTGAAGGAAAGGTACCAAAAACCGGGGTTTCTTCCAAGGTTAAAACCGCATCCGGAAGCCTTTGGGGAAGGGCCGCGCCGGGCCCGGGAACCGTGGCCCGCAGGGCGTTTATAGCCGTGGCCGGAATAGTTACCTTGGGGGCTTTAACGTCCCATCGGAAAAGGTCCCAGCCCATGAATTCCCCGTCCCAGCCGAAGGCCCCCGCCTCCGCATCGTTGCAGGCTCCCAAAGGCACGCGGGACTTCTATCCCGAGGACATGCGGCTGCAGAACCACCTTTTCGACGTGTGGCGGCGGGCCTGCCTCGATTTCGGGTTCGAAGAATACGAAGGGCCCACCTTCGAGCATCTCGAACTGTTTACCGAGAAATCCGGCCAGGAAATCGTGACGCAGTTGTACAACTTCAAGGACAAGGCGGAACGCGAAATCGCGCTCCGGCCCGAGATGACGCCCACCCTGGCCAGGATGGTGAACCAGAAGGGCAATAGCCTGAAGCTGCCGCTGAAATGGTTTTCCATGCCCAGGCTGTTCCGTTACGAGAAGGCCCAGCGCGGCCGCCTGCGCGAGTTTTTCCAGCTCAACATGGACGTCATCGGGTGCGAGACCGTAGCGGGCGAAGTGGAGTTGCTTTCCGCCATCATCGAGATGCTCAAGGCCTTCGGCCTGACCGCGGCGGATTTCTCGGTGCGGATTTCCAGCCGCCGCCTGCTCTCCGAATTCCTGGACGGCAAGGGCGTGCCGCCGGAGAAGAAAAATTCCGTATACGCGGCCTTGGACAAGCGCGCCAAGATCGGCCCGGAAGCCTTCCGCGAATTGCTCGGGAAAGAGGGCTTGAACGGCGCCGATATCGATGCCATCGAAGCGTTCTTCCAATGCAAATCCTTGCCGGAGTTGGCGCCTTTCCTTCCTCCCGGGCCCGTAACCACGGGCTTGCGGGAGCTGGAGCAGCTTTTCGCCTACCTGCAAGGCCTGGGCTACGGCGACTACGCGGAACTGGATCTTTCCGTGGTCCGCGGGCTGGCCTATTACACCGGCGTTGTCTTCGAAGTCTATGACAAGACCGTGGGCCTGCGCGCCTTGGCCGGCGGCGGCCGTTACGACAATCTCTTGGCCAGCCTGGGCGGGATCCCGCAGACCGGGGTCGGCTTCGGGATGGGGGACGTGGTGTTGGCCGAGCTCCTCAAGGAGAAGGGCCTTTTGCCTTCGGGACGCGAGCCGCTCGACTATTACCTCGTGGACGTGGCGCCTCCCGATGATAAGCTTCCCAGGCCCGCCCTGCTTTCCCTGGCCCAGCGCCTGCGGTCCGAAGGCCGCCGCGTGGGCTATGCGCTCAACGGCGAGAAGATGAAGAAGCAGATGGCCCAGGCCAACGATCAGGGCGCGCGTAACGTCCTGTTCTTCGGCAGCGACCGGGCTCCCGAAGGCAAATACGAAGTGAAGGACCTGGCGTCGGGCGAACAGAAGGTCTGCGCGTTCGAAGAGCTTTAAGAAAAAGGGTAAAGGGTACAGGGTAAAGGGTTAAGCGTACGGGAAATGGAAGACATCGCTCCTCTTATCCCTTTACCCTGTACCCTTAACCCTTCACCCTTCACCCTCTCGATCCAAGACTCCAGCCCGCAAGAATCAATGAAAGACAATATGAGTTCAGAATACGAAGGCCGCCAATCCCACATCCCCGCCATGGACATGCCCGCCATCGAGGTCTGGGAATTCCAATATCCGGGCAGCGACACCACCCTGGAAGTCTCCATCCCCGAGTTCACCTGCATTTGCCCCAAGACCGGCTTGCCCGACTTCGCCACCTTGGTCGTAACCTATGTTCCCGGGAAGCTGTGCTTAGAGCTGAAGAGCTTCAAGGAATACATCCTGAACTATCGCGATCTCGGGATTTTCCACGAGCATGTCGTGAACCGCATGCTGGCGGACTGCGTGAAAGCCTGCGCGCCCAAGCGGATGGAAGTGAAAGGCGTTTTCAATGCGCGGGGCGGGATCCAGACGACGGCGGTGGCGCGCTTCGGGTTTTGAGGCCGTTCCAACCGAAAAACGCGGAACTCCCGCGCGGGCATTGACAAAGTCGATCCGATTCCTTACCATATTGTAAGGAATCGGGGAGGCTCCATGCCGTTTTCCACTCTGACATCCAAAGGCCAAATAACCATTCCGAACTCGATCCGGAAGCGTTTCCACCTGCGCGCGGGGAACCGGCTGGAGTTCCGCGTGACGAAGGAAGGGGAAATCAGGCTTTCGCCGGTATCGTTGACGGTGGATGATGTTTTCGGGATACTCAAGCGGCCCGGCAAGAAGGCTCATTCCGTGGAAGCGATGAATCAGGCCTTATCGGATAAGTTCCGGGCCGGGAAATGAAAGCGCTGGACACGAATGTTCTGGTCCGATTTTTAACAGGGGATGATGTCGCTCAGGCGGGGAAGGTGGTTGCGACGTTACGCGCCGCCGAAAACAGGCAAGAGCGGTTTCACGTAAGCATTCTAGTCCTGCTTGAGTTGATATGGGTCCTGGAATCCCTGTATAAATATCGGCGCGAAGAGGTCTTGTCCGCGGTGGAAAAAATGCTGGCCTTGCCGGTACTTGCCATGGAAAACCCCGACATAATCGAATCCTTCCTAAGCGCCTCGTCGGTAACGAAAGCGGACCTCTCCGACATCCTTATCGGCGTGGCTGGCAGGGCCAAGGGTTGCGAGACCACCTTGACCTTTGATAAAAAAGCAGCCAAGGAAACCGGACTCTTCCGGATTCTCGCCTAAGTCCCCCATCTTATCGTATTGTGGGCTACCATAGGCCGCTTGTGGCTTGTCATGATGGATCTTCCTGGGAAGCCCGGGATTTCTTACCTTTGAAGTTCCGATAAGAAGGGAAATTCTCATGCCGAAGATCCATAATTTCAGCCCCGGACCCTCGATTCTCCCGCGCCAGGCCATGGAAGCGGGCTCCCGCGCCTGCCTCGACTTCAACGGCACCGGCCTCTCCCTTTTGGAGATGTCGCATCGCGGTAAGGACTTCATCGCGGTGATGGATCAGGCCGTGGCCTTGGTCAAGGAACTGCTAGGCGTTCCCGCGGGCTATTCGGTGCTCTTCCTGCAAGGCGGGGCCAGCATGCAATTCGCCATGATTCCCTACAACCTGCTGGACGAGGGCGAGACCGCGGCCTACGTGGACACCGGCACTTGGGCCAACAAGGCCTTGAAGGAAGCCAAGCTGTTCGGCAACGTGAAGGTGGTGGCCTCTTCGAAAGAACAGAACTACAACTTCATTCCCAAGGGCTACGCCATCCCGGCGGACGCGAAATATTTCCACGTCACCTCGAACAACACCATCTTCGGGACGCAGATGCAGCACTTCCCGGAATCGCCGGTTCCGATGGTGGCGGACATGTCGAGCGACATCTTCAGCCGCCCGGTGGACGTCTCCAAGTTCGGCCTCATCTACGCCGGGGCGCAGAAGAACATGGGCATCGCGGGCACGACCCTGGTCATCCTGCGCAATGATCTGCTCGGCAAGGTGAAACGTAAGATCCCTTCCATGCTGGACTATAAGCTGCACATCGAGAATGAGTCGATGTACAACACCCCGCCGGTGTTCGCCGTTTACGTGGCGATGGAAACCCTGAAATGGGTGAAGCAGATGGGCGGAGTGGCCGCCATGCAGAAGCGCGACGAAGAGAAGGCGCAAAGGTTGTACGCCGAGATCGACGCCAACCCGCTCTTCAAGGGCACCTGCGCGGTGGAGGATCGTTCCCGCATGAACGTTACCTTCGTGATGCAGAAGCCCGAGCTGGAAGACGCTTTCAACAAGGCGGCCGAGGCCGCCAACCTCTCCGGCCTGAAGGGACATCGCTCGGTGGGCGGTTTCCGCGCGTCCATCTATAACGCCCTGGAGCTCGAGAGCATCGACGCGCTGGTGGCGGTGATGCGCGACTTCGCCCGCAAGCATGGTTAATGTGGCGGCGGCCTTCGCCGCCACCCTGTCCCTCTCCCTCTCATTGTCCTACGGGATCCCGGCGGCCGCCGGGGATCCCGCTCGTCTTGCGCCTGATTCTGCGCTTACGGACACCCTGAACCGCTGGCCCTCGTCGGCTTCGCCTGCTACGGCATTGCCTCCGGCGGCTTCGCCTTCGGCGACTCCGGCTCCCTCCGCGGCTTCCGCTCCTTCCGCTCATCCCGCCCCCGACACCACCCGTAACATCCACGATACCCATGCCGAGCAAGAGCGGTTCCTGAATACGGTCACCGGGTCCCACCAGAAGGCCGATCCGCCGGAGTGGCGGGCCCGCCCGCCTTATCCCGGCGCTCCCTTGCTGCTCAGCCTGCCGGTGGCCGACTTCCCCTATACCTTGCGGGGAGGTTTCGATTCCCCCAGCATGCGGCAAAGCCTGATGGCGTCGGCGGCTTTCACGCAGTGGGCCGATCAATCCCTGGTCTGGCTCTGGTCGGGAGCGGAATCCGGTTTCCTCCGCAATCTCCTCACCTATACCTCCCTGGGCTTATTCGCCTGGGTTTCCGATTACCTCCCCTTGGGGGACGCCTGGTTGCATGAGGAATGGCACCGGGCCGTATTCACCCGGCGCGGGATCAAAAGCTATAACGGCATCTATGATTTCGATCTGGGATCGAGCGCCATTCCCGTGGAACACGTCGAGGATCGGGATTTGGCCGCCCTCAAGGACCAGCATCCGGCCGAGTTCACGCGGTTGATGGAAGCCGGGGGCGAGGGGGAGACCGAGGCTGCGCGCGAAATGCGCCGCCGGAATTTTTTCCTGGGGCGGCAGTCCTATTCCGACCGCATCGGTTGGTGGGTGACCGGGCTGAATTCCTCTTTCTACATCTGGACCAGTTCCATCGATGTTTTCGACAAGGATCTGCAAGATGAAAACGCGCGCGAAACGGATCCGCGCCAACGCGATTTCACCGGGCTCGATTACCGCGCCTGGGTTTACGATCTGCGCCATCCGGACGTGCCCTATGCGGCCGGGCCGCGCGGCCGCTTGCATCCTTCCGGAACCGGTTTCGATCGCTATCTCTTGAACGGCGACCTGACCGGGGATGAAAGGGATTTCCTTAAGTTGCAGGCCGGCCTATCCCTATTGAATTTGATCTCAGGGCAGAACCTGGGCTGGGACTGGCTGCCGGGGGCCAATCCGTGGGGCGGCCAGGGATACTTGTGGAACTTCGGCCTCACCCATCACCTCACGCCTTTCGGTTACGCCGTGGGCGGGGAATTCCTGGCGCGTCAAGGAAAGGCGGATTGGATCTTCACCGCGCAGGGCATGGCGAACGCCACCTTGGTGCTGCCCTGCCTGGGCGCGGAACTGTTCCGTTATCCCCTCGCTTTAGGGCGCGAACCGGTATTCCTTTCCTTGTCCCTGTCCGCCTGGTTGCAGCCCGAAGCGCAACGCTTCCGGTCCCGGTCCGCCGAGCCCGGCGGCTATGGCTCGTTGGGCGCGGCCTTTCCCTTAGGCCAGAGCCTGGAGATTTTCGCCGAAGGCGACGCCAAGACCGATGGATGGGAGCCGGGAGTGGTTTACCTGGATGCGGCGGCCGAAGGCCGCTTCGGGATCCAGATGCGGTTGTGAGCGTGCGTCGGGCATTCATCGCCCGACCGTTCAGCCGCGAACCCCCGTCCTCGATCCTTCATCCCAAAAGCACGTTGTCGATCAAGCGCGTTTTCCCATAGAACGCGGCGACGGCCAAGGCCGCGGGAACGTCAATCCGTTCGATAGGCTCCAAGCGGGCCCGGGACACGGCTTCCAGATAATCGATGCGCGTAGGCGCCGAAGCTTCGATCTCGGCGCGCAACATGGCTTTCAGATTCGCGGCGGAACGTTCCCCGGCTTCCCAGGCCGCTTGGGCCCGGAATAGCCCGCGCGATAAGGCGGTCGCGCGTTCCTTTTCATCTTCCGTCAGATAGGCGTTGCGCGAGCTGAGGGCCAATCCGGATGCGGCGCGCACGGTGGGGACGATCACCATTTCCAGATCCACCGAGAGATCCCGTACCATCTTCGCGAGGATCAGGGCTTGCTGCAAATCCTTTTGGCCGAAATAGGCGCGCCCGGGCCGCACGATATGGAAGAGCTTGAGGACGACGGTGCAGACGCCGCGGAAATGGCCGGGCCGCGCGGCGCCGTCGAGGAAACGGTCCAATCCGGGGACCTCGCAGTAGGCGGAGAAATCGGGCGGGTAGAACTCCGCGGCCTCGGGGGCGAAAAGCGCGGAGACTCCGGCCTCGCGGCAAAGCCGCGCGTCGGCCTCGAAGGGCCGGGGGTAGCGGGCCAGGTCCTCGTGGGGGCCGAACTGGAGCGGATTGACGAAGATGGAGACGACGGTCTCGGGTTGGGCGGCGCGCGAGGCTTCCACCAGTTTCATGTGCCCGGCATGCAGGGCGCCCATGGTGGGTACGAATCCGGGCCGACGGCCGGCAGGCAGCGCATCGCGCCAGCGGCGGAAGTCTTCTATGTTCGCGAGGATTTCCATAAGGGTCCTGAACGGAATGCGGGTACGGCTACTGGCCCTGGCCGGGGAAAGCGGTGGCCTATTTCTTCCCCATGGAGGTGGGGGAGAAGTAGGTCACCCCTTCGGGCACCTTGGCGATCGTCTCCACCAGTAGTTGTAGGTCATCCGGATTCCGCACGAAATCGATGTTGTTCGTGTTGATGATCATCAGGGGAGAACCCGAGTAATAGTGGAAGTAGTGGTTGTACGCCTGGTTCAGGGACTCGATGTAGGCCTCTTCCATGTTCCGCTCGTAGGGGCGATCGCGCAGGCGGATGCGTTGCATGAGGGTACGGGTGTCGGCCTGCAGGTAGATCACGTAATCGGGCTTGACCAGGCTCCGCTCCAGGATGTCGGCCATGCGATAGTACAGGTTCAATTCGTTCTCGTCCAGGTTCAAGGTCGCGAAGATCTTGTCCTTGGCGAACATGTAATCGCTCAGGATCTGCGGGCGGAAAAGGTCCTGTTGATGGAAGACTTCCTGGATCTGGCGGAAGCGCGAGAGGAAGAAGAACATCTGGGTCTGGAAGGCGTAACGCGATTTGTCCTTGTAGAAATCGGAGAGGAACGGATTGTTCTCGAACTCCTCGTACAGCGGCATGCAACCCATGCGGCCGCAAAGCGCCCGTACCAAGGTGGATTTGCCCACGCCGATGACGCCTTCCACCGCCACGTAGCGGATGCGCTCGGGCAAGGCGATTTGCGCCGCCGGCAGGGGACGGTATTCCTCCACGTCCTGGCGGCCCTGGATCTCGATGCAGCGCTGAAGTTGGGCGGACACGTTTTCCTTGAATCCCGGCAGGATGAAATCGGGATCCAAATCCGCCAAGGGCACCAGCACGAATTGGCGATCGAGAATGGAAGGGTGGGGGACCTGTAAGCCTTCTTCGTGGAGGATCTCGCGCCCATAGGATAGGATGTCGATGTCTATTTCGCGCGGGGCCCAGCGGCCGCGGGGCTTGCGGCCCAAGCGGGTCTCGGTATCGCCGCAGAACTTAAGCAAGGCGCGCGGCTCCAAGCGGGTGGAAAAGCGCACCACCAGGTTCAGGTATTTGCCTTGCGGACCCGGCCCCACCGGCGCGGTCTCGTACACCCGGGATTTCTGGATGGGGCTGACGGCTATGGCTTGCAGCGCCTCGAGCGCGTTCTGGAGATGGCCTTGGCGGTCATCCAGGTTGCTCCCCAGGCCTAAGTGGACAATGGTTTCCGGGCGAGCCATGCGAGGCGCAAATATAGAAAGGAAGGGGATCCGGTTCCCTGGAATCGGCGGTTCCGAAGCCCAAAGGATGCCGATTCCGGGGTTATTTTTTATATCTTTTTCTGCGTCCACACATCCCTTTCTTTCCAACTACCACCTTCCACATCCCCGATCCGTCGCCCTCAAGGAGATCCATTTTGGCCAGCAGACCCAAAGCAGCCCTGAAGAAGTCCTCCGATAAGCTTAAAGAGCAGGAGATTTCCGCCCTGGAGAACGAGGCCCGGGTAGCCGAAGAGGAACGCCGCGAAGAAGAAGAGGACGGCGAGTCCGGCGACGGCGGCGGCAACGCCAAGACCTTGCAAGAGGCCAAGAACCGCTGGACCGAGCTGAAGAAGCTGGGGATGAAAGAGCTCATCAACATGGGGCTCGAGCTCGGCATCGCCGATCCCCGCAGCCTGCGCAAGCAGGCCCTGGTCTTCTCGATCCTGGAGCGGGAGACCGGCGGCATGGCCGCCATCTACGCCGAAGGCGTGCTCGAGGTGATGGACGAGGGCTACGGCTTCCTGCGCTCCCCGGAGCATTCCTACGTGGCCGGCCCGGACGACGTATACGTCTCCTCCACCCAGATCAAGCGCTTCGGCCTGCAAACCGGCGACACCATCTCGGGCATGGTGCGCGCGCCCAAGGACAACGAACGTTATTTCGCTTTGCTCCGCATCCAGAAGGTGAACGGCGAAGAGCCGGAAGTATGCCGGGACCGGGTTTCCTTCGACAACCTCACGCCCTTGCATCCGGACGTCGCCTTCAATTGCGAGTACGACGCCAAAGAGATCAGCACCCGCATCATGAACCTGTTCACGCCCATCGGGCGCGGGCAGCGCGGCCTGATCGTGGCCCCGCCGCGGGCCGGCAAGACCATCCTCTTGCAGAACATCGCCAACGCCATCGTCAAGAACCACCAGGAAGTGAAGCTGATGGTGCTGCTCATCGACGAGCGCCCGGAAGAGGTCACCGACATGCGCCGCAACGTGCCGGCCGAGGTGTTCTCCTCCACCTTCGACGAGCCGCCGGAACGGCATATCCAGGTGGCCAACATGGTCATCGAGAAGGCCCGCCGCCTGGTCGAGCACAACCAGCACGTCGTCATCCTATTGGATTCCATCACCCGCCTGGCTCGCGCGCATAACGTTGTCATCCCGCATTCCGGCAAGATCCTCTCGGGCGGCGTCGATGCCATGGCGCTGCAGAAGCCCAAGCGCTTCTTCGGATCGGCCCGTAACATCGAGGGCGGCGGTTCGCTCACCATCATCGCCACCGCGCTCATCGAAACCGGTTCGCGCATGGACGAAGTCATCTTCGAGGAATTCAAGGGCACCGGCAACATGGAGTTGATCCTGGATCGCCGCATCTCCGAGAAGCGCATCTGGCCGGCCATCGACGTGTTCAAGTCGGGCACCCGCAAGGAAGAGCTTTTGATGACCCCGGACGATCTGCGCCGCGTCTGGATCCTGCGTCGTTACCTGCAGGATCTTTCGCCCGTGGAAATCATGGAGTTCCTAGTGGACAAGTTCAAGGGCACCAAGAACAACAAGGAATTCCTGGACTCGATGAATGGTTGATTTCCAATACGTCGGCGTACTCGGATGCGGGAACATGGGCGGCGCCTTGGTGCGCGCCTTGATCGCGTCGGGCACGGTCCCGGCCAAGGACCTCTTCGTTTACGATACCCTCGCGCCCGCCATGGAAGGCCTCAAGCGCGAGCTGGGCGTGCAAACCGTGGACCAGGCCCATGATCTGCCGGATCGCTGCGACGTGCTCATCCTGGCGGTGAAGCCGCAGATTTTCCACCATATCGCCCCGGGTCTGCGGGCCCAAAGCGGTCCCAAGGAACGCGTGGTCCTTTCCGTCATGGCCGGGGTGACCAGCGAAGACATCCGCGCCCACTTCCCGGAGGATTACCAGGTCGTGCGCACCATGCCCAACCTGCCCCTGTCTGTGGGGGAGGGCGCCACCGCCATCGAGACCGACGGGCATTCCGAGGCCACCTTGCTCCTGGCCGAGCACATTTTCAAGGCCGCCGGCCGTACCGTGCGGGTTACCTCCCACCAGATGGACGCGGTGACCGGGCTTTCGGGCAGCGGTCCCGCCTACGTTTTCGAATTCGTCGAAGGGCTCATCCTGGCCGGCGTCAAATCGGGATTGCCGCGGGATACCGCCGCGGCCTTGGTGATGCAGACCGTCAAGGGCGCCTTGAAACTCCTGGAGTCCTCCAAGGACGGCCCCCCGGCATGGTCGGCCAAGGTTTCCTCGCCAGGCGGGACCACCATCCACGGGCTGCACGTTTTGGAAACGGCGGGCTTCAAGGGAATCTTGATGGCCGCGGTCGAGGCCGCGGTGGAGCGGTCCAAAGCGCTTTCCGGGCGATAACCCTTCCGAATTCGCGACGCGGGTATGTTCGCGCCCGGGTTACGGATACGTGAGGCGTACGGGAAAGTTAAAGCAATACTCCGGGATTTGCTTCCCGCCCTGACCTTTTCCGACCCGCAGGCGCAACGCCGCGGTTACCCCGAATTGCCACCCCTCCCCGCAGTAAGGATATAATGGCAGGGTGAATCCCTTTCCGGAGGCGCGCCCGATTCTCCCGCGGTCGGCCGCGCTCTTCATTCTTATCACGACGGCCTTTTGGCTATGCCCCCGCGCCTTAGCCAAGGTCCCCGTCAGCGTCTTGGGCGCCTACGTGGAAGGCAAGGATTCGGATTACGTGGAGGGTCTGTCGTGGGACTTGTCCCAGGCCTTGGCCGACGATACCGCGCTGCTGGTTTTCGATCTCCGCAAGAAGAACGCCGGTTACCTGGACTCGGCCCATGCCTCCGGAAGGCTGCGCGATCCCAAGCTGATGGCCGCCCTTTCGGGGGACCGGGTCAAGCGGGGCCTATTGATGGAGTGCCAGGAATTGAAGGAAGAATACCGTTGCTTCCTGGAAGCCCTGGAAATGCAGGGCGGCGGACCGGCGCTGAAGGATACCCTGCATGCGTTGTTGGAAGCGGGGCAGAAGCGAAAGCTTTTCGGCCAGGCCGCGGCGGCCGCCTTCGCCCGCAAGCTCAAGGCCAATGCCCAGGCATCGCTTCCCGCCCAAGACCGTCTGGCGGTCCTCAAGCTACGCACCCCGGCGCGTCCGGCCATGCTCATCAGCGGGCTCGCCATCCTCCGGAAGGGCACGATCTCCGAGATCCCGTTGGGAACCACCCTCGTGATCCAGGACGCGCCCGGCCCGGTGGCGGTCAGCATCGAGAACGTCCATTACCTGCTTTATCCGCACTCTTCCTACACCTACCTATTGCCAAAGGTGGTGCAATTGAACGAGGGGACCTTGGGGATCCTCAAGGGCGTCGATTCGACCTCCATCGAAGGGAAGCTGCGTTCCGCCGCCACCCTGGACCAGAGCAATCTGATTTGGAAGACCCTGACGAAGGTGGCCGCCCTCGATACCAGCAATCTCATCTGGAAGGGCTTAGGCCGCGTGACCTCGCTCGACAGCCATAACCTCATCCTCAAGAACCTGCAACGGATCACCTCGCTGGACAGCAACAACGTGCTTTTCAAGACCTTGGGGAAGGCCGTGGCGCTGGACACCTCCAACCTCGTCCTGCGCACGCTGGCGCAGGTGGCCGCGCTGGATACCTCCAATCTCATCTGGAAGGGACTGGGGCAGGTGTCCGCCTTGGACAGCACCAACCTGGTTTGGCGCAAGCTCGGGGAGGTCGCCACCCTCGATGGCAACAGCATCTGGAGTAAGCTCGGCCTGTTGGCCTTCCAGGACCAACTCGTGGTGCTGACGCCGTCCTTCATCGTCCGGGGCCAACCGCAAGCGGTACTGCTGCGCCATGACGGGAACGTTTCCACCGTGGAAGTGGTGAAAGGCAACCTCAACGTACAGCCGCTCTTGAGTTCGGTCGAGCCCGCGACCCTGGGCCCGATGCGGGTGGCGCGCACCCGCGGCTACGCGCTCAAGCTGGAGCGCCTAAATGCCATGCGCGCCGATCGTCTCTTGCGCGAGTTCGATGATCTCGATCCGAACAAGGGCAGCCGGCCCTTCGCCATTTTCCTGCCGGGCAAGCTGTTCGGCGCGGGAGCCTCCCTGCATACCGCCGATCGTTCCATCCAATCCTTCGTGGCCGGGGAATTCCAAGCCTTGGACATGGAGACGGACGTGCTCTCTTCGGAAAAGGAAGGCTGGAGCGAGTTCCCTGGCACGCTCCGCAGCGGAGCGCAGGGAGCGGGCTGCTATTTGTGCAGCCCGGATAGGCTTGGACCATGAAAAATGGTCTAAAGATAGCGCTTTGGGCATTGGCCGCGGTCTCGACCACGGCCTCGCCATCCCATGCGCAAACGACCGACAGCTCCGAGTACGGGAAGGAGCGGAGCTACCCCTGGATCGCCCACAGCTCCCTAGACGTCTTTTACCTGCACACGCCCGCCCAGCCCGGCCGCCCGTATCCTTACCAAGCCAGCCTCTACCAGGGTTTCACCATCCAATCCCTATCCTTCGCGTGGTTCCATATCGGGTTGCGATCGCGCGAAACCTACGTATACGGGTTCGATGATCCGTACCGGGAGCCCATGGTGCTCAAGCTGCAAGGCAGCGTCGAAATCCTGCCCGATCTGGCTTACGCTTCCCTGGGAGGCAACATCCCCTTGCTGGCCGGCAAGCTGGGCATCGAAGATACCTTGCCTCTCTACCAGGCCCTGAACGGATACGACCCTTTTCCGAATCCCGATTTCCTTTCCCCGCAAGCCTTGCAGGTCGCCGTGTTCGGCCGCTATGGCTGGGCCAACTGGACCGCCATGGCGGGGTCGGCTTACGTGCGCGAAACCTTGTTCCGCGGGCTTCCGGGCGAATCCTTCTACCCCGCGGCCTACTTCGATCTCTTTGCGCGGGCGGTATTCCAAGGCGCCGCCGCGCGGCACCGCATCGACGTCCGCGCCTCCCTTTACGGCAATGAGGAAAATGCGGATCGCATCCCGGCCCATCTGGAAGGCAACTTATACCAGTTGCGTTACGAATGGCTGAAATCCCTGCGCAAGGTGGGATGGCAATTGGGGGCGGGCGCCGCCGGCAAACCGCCCGATCGGAACCGCCGCATCATGCTGAAGTCGGATCTGGTGGCCGCCGCGCGCGATGAGAACCTGCAACGCGCATACGGGGAGGCGGCCTTGACATGGGTGCCTTCGCCGGACATCCTCTGGCGCCTGCACTTTTTGCCCAAGGCCATTTTCAGTTGGAACGGGGAACAGTCCGGGTACGAGGCCGAAACCGGGATTTCGGTCGGCCTCAAGGTCTGGGAATACCATCGCGTGCGCGCGACCGGCACCGTGCTTATGGGCGCCATGGATGGGAAGCAATATCTGGGTTTCGGCATCCACGCGGAGTTCGCGTTCCGGCACCTAGGCGTACAAGATTTGGACGATGGGCCGGAACCCGCTGAAGGCGGATAAGGGCCCTGATCCCGTTCTGGTTATCAAGGATTGGGTGGGGATATGGAAGATGTGAGGAAATGGTACCGTACCAGTTTGCCGGCGAGCATCGACGCCCTCAAGGCCGCGCGTAAGACGTTGGCCAAATCCCCGGCCGGGGCGGATTCGGCGCGGCGCATCGCCCATAGCCTGCAACGTCCCGCCGGCGCCCATGGCTTCCGGCACCTGAACGATACCGCGCAAGCGGTGGAACGCTGCCGCCCCGATGAATTGCCGGCCTGCCTGGATCAGTTGCTCTCGGAGTTGATCCGGGTCAACGCCGCCCTGGCCCCGGGGGATCTGCCCCGTATCCTCGTCATCCAGAATGATCCCCAGATGGCGCGCTTGCTGGAAACCATCTTGTCGGGATCCGATCGGGAGATCGTAGTGGCGGGGACCGCCGCCGAAGCGCTGGCGGCCCTGGAGGACTGCCAATTCTCCCTCATCGTCCTCGATCTGTACTTGCCCGATGCCGATGGGCGGGCTTTACTGATGCAATTGCGCGATCGATCCGCCACAGCCGCGGTTCCCGTGATCGTGCTCTCCAGCGTGGGCGGCCCCCAACCCAAGACGGAGTGCTTCGCCCTCGGCGCGGACGCCTACTTCGAGAAGCCCCTGGCCCCCGAGGTGCTCAAGGCCGCCGTTTCGGCCCGGCTGCACCGATCGGTTGAGCATCGCCGCGAAGCCCGCCAGGACGCCCTCACGAGCCTTCCCAACCGCGCCGCCTTTCGCGAAGGCTTCCAACGCATCGTCGCCATGGCCGGCCGCAACAACGAGCCCACCTCGCTGGCGCTCCTCGATTTCGATTTACTGAAACGGATCAACGATCACCTCGGGCACGTGGCCGGCGATGCGGCCCTCCATCATGCCGCGCGCGCCTTCTCGGCTTCATTAAGGCGCTCGGACTTCCTGGCCCGTTGGGGCGGCGATGAATTCGCCTTGCTGCTTCCCAACACCAATGTCATCGGGGCGCGCTTCGCCCTCGATAAGCTTTTCCATTCCCTGGCCGACGCGCCTTTCCGCACCTTCGACGGGCGTCCCGTCATCCTGACCTTTTCCGCGGGCCTGGTTTCGATCCCCCATGAGGGCGCGCTGGAGGACGCCATCGCCGAGGCCGATCGCTGCCTGTTCCTGGCCAAGAGCGGTGGGCGCGGGCGCATCGTCTGCGAAGGCGATCCGTCGGGCGCGCAGGTGATACGCATCCTGCTCGCCGAGGCGGATGATGGCGTGGCGGCCATGGTGGCGGACAGCCTTTCGCGCGAAGGCTTCGAGGTGGTGCGTTGCCGTACCGGCGCCGATGCGCTCCGCGCGGCCATGGCGACCCCGTGCTCGCTATGGATACTTGATTTGCAGCAGGAAGATCCCGCCGGGCGGAGCCTTTTGGCGGAGTTGCGGGCCAATTGGCGCGGTCATCGCGTTCCCGTGCTGATGACGGCCCCGCTGGGCCGCGAACAAGCCATCGCGGGGGGCATCCGGCAAGGCGCTGACGATTATCTGGTCAAGCCGTTTTCTCCGCACGATCTTACGACGCGGGTGCACAACCTCCTGCGCCGCTAAACTGGCCTATTTCCGTGTTGCTGGATTCGGGATGACCGGCATTTCGGCGGCCTGGTCCGGTGTTTGCATAGGCGAGCGCTTATGATCAAACGCTGTCCCAATCCAGAGTGTCATTCGCTTCAATTCCGCAAATACGGGACCTTCTACCGGGCCTCCGAGGGAAAACAGGTGAAACGATGGAAGTGCAATAGGTGCAAACTTCACTTCTCTTCAGCCACCTTTCAGAAACCATACCGGCAGCACAAGCGACGCGCCAATCCCCAGGTGTACCAACTTCTCAGTTCCGGGGTTTCGCTTAGGCGCATCGCCCTCCTCCTCAACCTCCACCGCACCACGGTCGCCCGCAAATTGGCCTTCCTCGCCCGCGTGTCCCAAGAACGGCAACACCAGTTCCAGCATGCTCTCCCTAAGGTGCAGCATGTCCAATTCGATGACCTGATCACCTTAGAGCACACCAAATGCAAACCTCTGGCAATTTCCTTAGCGGTAGAAGCTCCGACTCGAAGGATTCTGGGGTTCGAAGTCTCCCGCATCCCGGCCTCAGGCCCATTGGCAGATATTTCTCGCCGGAAATATGGTTCCAGGCCCAATGAGCGTCCCCATGGACTGCGGAATCTGCTCGCCAAGATCCATGGGGTTTTGGAGGAAGGAGTCTCCTTCAGCTCCGATGAAGACCCATTATATGCCGTCTTGGTCCGCAGGCAATACCCCCAGGCTCCGCACCATCGCTATCCGGGGGGACGAGGGTGCGTGACGGGTCAGGGAGAGTTGAAGAAGCTACGCTACGATCCTCTCTTTGCCCTCAATCACACTTGTGCTATGCTCAGGGCCAATATCAACCGTCTGTTCCGCAGGACATGGTGCACCACCAAGAAAAAGGAATGCTTGGAGCAGCACCTGGCCGTGTACATGGATTTCCACAACCGCATCCTGCTCGCGGGAACCTGATTTCCAAATGTATGTGGCGATCCCCGCGAGGCGACTGCGCTAGAGTAGCAACAGCAAAGTGGGCCAGTTTAGTTTTTAAGGGGCGGGCTCCGAAGGAGCGGAAGCCGTAGGGGACTGCTTGCCCGCCCGCACATGCGCGCCGGGCGCTTGGCCGGTTTTCATGCCTTCGATGCTTTTGCGGATGATCAGAGCAGTCTCGTGCGGTCCCTGCAAAAGATCGGTCGGCTCGTGGGTCACGCCTTTCGATCTCCAATACCAGAACAGGGTTTCACGCAGGACGGCCAGGAACAGGATTGCCAAGGTGGCGCCTATGACCACGAACACCAGTATCAGGAGCATTGCGCTAAAATTGCCCATGGTTACGCCTCCGGTGTCCACTCCTTCGACGTCTAAAGATACTCCCGGCCCGGCCCGGCGGCTGGCGGATTCCAGCCTTGAAGCCGCAATGGAACGGTCCGGATCCCCCGATAGTGAGGAAAATCACACATTCGGGCCCAGCCCGGCTGATTAGATATACACCTTGTAATCGATTTCGGGGAACAGGTTGTCGGTGGCTTCCAGGTTCGCGAGGAACGGCTCATAAATGCGGCCTGAACGGATCTGGTTGTAAAGTTCCAAGCAATTGTGCACGTGCACCTTGGTGCGCTTCACCGCGTACTCCACCATGGTACCCGTCTTCATGATGAAGGCCCAATCCGAGGCTTGCGCCAGAAGGAGCTCGCGGGCCATCTGGTTGCGCGCGCGCCGATCGAGATCTCCGGTTTCGGGCAGCTTGGCCGCCTCGTGCATCAGATCCGCGGCTTTATGCAGGTGCGGATAGATCCAATCGTTGCCGCCGTTGAGCCAAACGTCGGCGTACCCGCCAGCGCCCCACGAGGAGAAGGCGGGATCGCTCTTGGGGATGTCCTTGTGCCCCATCAGGTAGTCGCGTCCCGTCGAGAGCGTGATGCGGTGCGTATCCTCGGTCAGGATCTTGCGCATCACGTTGCCGAGGAATTGCGGGCCTTCGTACCACCAATGCCCGAACAGTTCCGCGTCGTAAGGGCAGACGATGCAGGGAGGCGAGTCCATGCGCCCTTCCAGCCATTCGGCTTGCTTATCGCGATTGAAAACGAAATTCTCGGCATGCTCGCGGGTGGCTTGGTTGGCCCACTCCTCGACGTAGGGCTCCTTGTAATTGCCTTTGCCCGTGATGCGGAAATACTTGATGCCGGTATTGATGCGCAGGCCCATGGGATGGATGTACGGGCCGATGTAATCGAGCGGCAGATCGAAGCCCACGTCGCGATAGAATTCCCGATAGCGGAAATCGCCGGGATAGCCTTCCTCCGCCGACCAGACCGCCTTGGAGGACTCCTGATCGCGTGCGAAGGCGAAGACCCCATGCGGGGTTTCTATCGGGGCGTAATTGCCTTTGGGCGAAGGCGGCTCGCCCTGCAGGATCCCGTGGGTATCCACGAAGAAGTAGCGCAGCCCGGCGGCCTTGATATGCTTATCCAGGCCCTTGTAATAACCGCATTCGCCCAGCCAGATCCCCCACGGCTCCTGCCCGAAATGCTTCCAGTAATTCCCCACCGCCACGTGCAACTGCGCTTCGACCGCGCGCGGGGAATAGCGCAGGTTGGGGAGGAAACCATGGGTCGCGCCGCAGGTGATGATCTCCAGGTTCCCGCGTTTCTGGAACTTGCGGAAGCCGTTGAGGAGGTTGCGGCCGTAACCTTCGAAAACCTTATAGCAGGTCTCGAACAGATTGCGGTACATGGCCGCCACGAAACAAAAATTTGGGTCGTTCTTGGTGCGCGTGCATTCCTTCTCGGCCAGCTCCCGCAATCGGTTGATATGGTTCACGTAGCGGGTCTGGAGCAATTCGTCCGCCATCATCTCGCACAACGGCGGGGTGAGGCTCATGGTGATCTTGAAGGCCAATCCGGCCTTGGCCAGCGCTTCGAATTGCAGAAGCAGCGGGATATAGGTCTCCGTGATGGCCTCGAAGAACCAATCCTCCTCAAGGAAGCGGGCGTGTTCGGGATGTCTGACGTATGGGAGATGGGCGTGCAGAACGAAATTCAGATAACCCATCAGGTGAGGACCAACTCCTTGAGATCATAGGTGAAGGAGCGGCTGGCCCCCGACCTGGATGCGATCTCGAGATTGAGTATGTCCTTCTGGTAGGGGAATTCCGTTTTGAAGAAGCCTTGCGCATCGACGGGTACTGAGTTGCCCGCCAAATAGACCCGGGTACCCGGCAAGACCTTGCCCGAGACTTCGAGGCGCGCCTTGGGATTGGCCGGCTTCGACTTGGGGGCTTTTCCGGCCGGGCGGTTTGAACCCGCGATGCCTTGGGCGGTAGCGGACTGGGAGGGCGCGTCGCCCGCTCCGCGGGACCAGGACGAAGAACTCATGCTCTCCGAGCTCAGGTTCCATTCGGGTACGAAAGAGCGGATGTCCTCCACCACCAGATGTTCCGAACTGCCGATGATCTTGGTATGCTGCGACGAGTAGGCCAATACCTCGTTCTGTTCTGCCAGGCGCTTTTGGGTGGCGGCCCAGCTTTCGGGCAGCTCGGACAGGTTGGAACGGATGATGGAAATGAAATGCCCCGAATCCGAAAGCCAGCCTAATTCGACCTGATAGCGTTGCCCCACCTGCGGGACCCCGAAATACCATTTACGCGCCCAGAAGAAGACCGGGATGAAGGTGAAGTTCGGTTCGAAGAGCGACTTCGATTCCCAATTGATCTTGAGCGTCTCCCGGTAATTGCCGGCGGGCATCTTCTCCCTTTCCTTCTCCCCGATAAGGTTAGGAGTCAATTCCCAATAGCAGAACATGTACTCGGGATCCTTCGGCATCAGCACCAACTTCGGTTCGCTGTAGCTACCCGGCAGTTCGGGCGCTACGTCCGGGAAACCGAACTCGCGTTGGGCGGGGTGCTGCTGGAAGGATTTGGTGCGCCAAACGCGCTCGCGGGTTTCGCCAGGTTTGATCAGCGAGATGGAGAATTCCTCAAGCGTCAGTTCCGTATCCGAAGCGGCCTTGGCGGTTTTCCCGGTTGGGGCTTTGGCGGCGGGTCGCTCGGAGGCGCCTTTCGCCACCGACCCGCGGGAGGAGGCCGGCTTGCTTTCGGCTTTCGGCGCGGACTTCGCCTTGCTTCCCTTGGAAGCGTTCGCGGCTTCGGCGGCTTTTGCGGATTTGGCTTCGGAGGCTTTTAAAGCCGGGGATTCGTCCTTGCCTTTAGTCTTCTTGGGTGCGGCCGACGCCAAGGGCTTGGCGGATTTGGACTTGGCGGATTCGCCCGAAGAGGCGTCCTTGGATTTGCCGGACGTGAGTTTTGAATTCTTATCCAGCTTGCTCTTCATGGATGCTCCTCCAGGCGGGTTCTACCTCCGCTTGCGGATGGGTTGTCCCCATACGCTCACGCCGGTCAACGTCGCGGAAACCTTTAAAAAATCTTCAGTCCATAAATTATTTTCTACGCCGCTTCGGTGTCCATACTTTAATGCGACATCGAGCATGTTTCCGTGCCGTCCTAGGGGTAAGCCCGTCCCCAGGGTGGCGTAATATAAATCGGTTTTGTCCAAATACTGGCTTTCGTAACCGAGCCCCCCGCGGATTGCCATCTTGGAGTAATAAGCCTCGTAAGTCGTGCCGCTGCCCTGGAACTCATAGCCCCCGCCGATGCGGAAAGCGGGATTCACGATCCCGGTCGGGTCCTTGTCCCATGCTTCCCAGCCGAAATCGAGGGCTAAGGTATGGCGTACCCCGGGTTTATAGGCCGCGCCTGCTTGCAGGGTCCAAGGAAGGGAGCGGGTCTCTTTCCTTTGTTCGTCCGAAACCAGCCCGGTCACCGTGCGGGTAGTGGTTCGGTCCAGGTCCGTGGAAAGGGTGCCTGCGACGCCGATGCTCCAGGATTTCTGACGGATTGTCAACGATGCGGTCGGGTAGGCTCCTGTGCTGCGGATGGAAATCGTATCGCCCTTGAGGTTTTCGGCATTGAACAGTGTGTCGTTGCCAGGGTTATTGTCGAATTTCGCGCTTTCGATGAAGCGTTCGCGGCCAATGAGGAAATTGTAGCCTAGGGACAAGGCCAACCAGTGGGCCGGGGCGTAGGCCACCGTTCCCGCCAGCTCATATAACCCGCCTTGGGCGCTGAAACTCTGCATTACATCGGGCGTGGCTTGGGTGACCGGCGTGAAGCTGAAATCGCGCTGGAAGCGCTGCCGGTAATAGACGCCGACGTTCAGGGGTAGCCGGGTCTGGAAGTTGAGGGCGATATCGGGGATGACGAAGGACGTCGTGCGGTTGGACCGGTCCGCGTCCTGGATCCAATCCAGGTCCGAATCGAAAGTGGCCGAAAAGGAGGTCTTGTCGTTCCAGGCGGTGCGCGAAGGATTCAATAGGCTGGGGCCCTGCTTATTCACCGAAGCCAGGCCGGCTTCGCCCATGCCCTTTTCGCGCGCGTTCTGCCCGCTGACTTCCACGCCATATCCCTGGGACAGGGCGCTTAATGGCGAGGTTTCGGAACGGGCCGGCAGAAAGGCCGCCAATAGCGCAAAGGTGGGCGCGAGGACGGGGAACGGGTATTGGACCGAGCGGCTCATTTCAACGCGCCTTCAGGGGATAGAGATAAACATCGAGATCGACCGAGATCGCGCCGGAATCGATCCGGGGCTGGATGACGGAGAGGACCGGGAATACGACCTCATGCGCGACGGTGTCCCCGGTTGCGGGCGCCGCCTTGGGATTGAACGCTCGGTAGTAGGGACGGAATTCGAAATCCTGGCGGGCATCGGTCCCGAGCAGGGTGCGGTTGATTAGGGTGCGAATCCCTCCCGTCGCCCGCAAGTCAATGCTGTCGCTCTCTGGCTGTACATAGTGGGGAAGCAGGGAGGCGACGAGGGTTATGGGATCGCCCGTGTTCGGATCCCGGTAGTCGTTGTGCTCGACTCCGGAGCGAAGGCTCAAATAGCTTTGCGCCAACAAGGTATCCGTGTCGGCAGTCAGCTGGAGGACAAGGGAATTGGATTGGCCATAACCGGTCAGCGAAAAGTTGATTTGCCGATAGCCTCCCACCGGGAGGAAGACCGTGTCGTTACGGGTCGTATCCTTGGAGAAGGAAAGGATGACGCGGCGGAGCAGCGAATCAGCCTTGACGGTGTCGGCTTTCGCGTAGCTCAAGCTGACCTTGTTGACGATGGTTTCCGGATGGCCGACCTCGGTGGTGTACCAGGGCGTAACCGAATCCCCCAGAGGGATGCGGTCCTCGCGGGTGCCCGCGTTTTGGACGTCGCCCAACAAGGTGTCGATACCCGTGTAAAGTCGGAACTGGACGGGCAGGCCCGCTTCCAGGGTGGGTTTCTGGATGGGCAAAGTAATCGAAGCGAAGGGAACGTAATACTGCAGGGACAGGGTGTCCGAGGAACGGGGCTGCGGTTTATCGCCTTTGCGGATCAAAGCCGCATCAAGGCTGTCCAACAAGCGAGTACGATCGAATGTTATATGCAGGCCGCGCTGGAAGGGGACAACGAGATCGGTGCTGGGGCCGTCGTACCGTAACGTGTAGGATACCTTGCTCCCGGCATCCATGGGGGTCAGGCGGTTGTGGCCGTCCAGGGAATCGGCGCGCCAGGGGCGGCCGAAGAGCAAAGCGGGACGGTGGGAATCGTCATAGGCCCATTGGCCTCCCAGGCGGAGCATGGCGGGCAGCGTATCCGTCGAATCGGACCCCGGTAAAGGGATCAGGCGCATTTGGATCAAATGCACACGGCCTTTCTTATCGGCAAGATAAGCCTTGAGATTCGGAAGGGCATTGGCTTGCAATTGCGCCGGTTGGGAGTACGCGCTATCGACCTTGAGCCGGATGGTATCCCTCACGGTCGGAACCGGCAGGCGGGCCAGGGTATCACCGTTGATCAGGAAGCGGTGGTTCCTGTCCGCGACAACCTTGTTCCAGTCATCGTCGGAAAGGCCTGCATTGGTGGAATCCCAGGAGAGCACGGCGAAATCCAGATAATGGCGGACCTTGCCGGAATCGGCGAGGCTTTCCAGGGCCTGCGTCCCGTTATCGATGAACGCCCCGACGTTTTTCCAGATGGGCGTGGACAAGGAGAGCCTGAGCGACGGGGTCGAATCGGACAAGCTGTCCAGCAGGCTGCTATCGGCGATATCGAAGGCGAAGCGGGGTTCGGCGGTGAACTTGCCTTGTACGCCCGCCAAAAGGATGGTGTCATTCAGATGGGACGGCTCGGCATCCGTGGTCCAGTATTTCGCTACCGGGAAGTCCTTGACCTTGACGTGGTACAAGGGGGTCTCGAAAACGATTCCGTTCTCGCTGAGGAAGCCGGCGCCGGTCTGATTGGGGCCGTCCGAGATGCAGCCGGCGAGAAGACCGGCCGCGAGGACAGGCAGTATGGGCAGATAAGTCGACCAGCTCTGACGCTTGGTCGGACGCTCAGGTGGGGTTCGCTGGGATTGGTCGCGGGGCGTTTCCGGGAAGTCGATCGGGAGGGGACCCATGGTGGAACAGGCTTTCCGCAAATCCGTTTGCTTATGGAGGGGAAAAGCCCCCGCCAGTTTCCGCCCGATCAGCCTGCGGTTCAGGCGAGCGTCGGGGAGCCCACATCGGGGCGAACCGGGGCAAAATATAAATAAACGGGTACCACGGAAACCGCGTGCGGGGGAAATTCCTAACTTTGGCCGCATGTCTTTCACCGCGCGCTTTAAAGGCCCCGCCACGGGCAATACCTTCCCTCTCGATCAAGTGATATACCGCGACAGCGACGGCGGCTTGTTGGAGGTCGAGCACGATCTGGATCGCCTGCGCCAGCTCTCCGCGGAGCAATGGAAACACCTCTTCGAATCGCGTAGCGGAAGCCATAATTGGCCGTACGCCTCCGGGGTTTGGGGCAAGAAGGAATGGGTGCTCCCGGAGATCGCCGACGAGGATATCGTTTCCTTGAACGAGGGCTGGACCAACCTGTTCTTCGCAAAGCGCTTGGGCGAGCACTTGGGCCTGGATGATTTGTGGGTCAAACTGTGCGGCAACAGCCATACGGGATCCTTCAAGGACCTGGGGATGACGGTGCTGGTTTCGCAGGTCAACCATATGCGCCGCAAAGGCGTGCCCATCAAGGCCGTGGCCTGCGCCTCCACGGGCGACACCTCGGCGGCGCTGGCCGCCTACTGCGCGGCCGCCGGCATCCCCTCGGTGGTATTCCTGCCGGGGAAGAAGATCAGCGTGGCCCAACTGATCCAGCCCATCTCCCACGGGGCTATCGTCCTTTCCCTCGACACCGATTTCGACGGCTGCATGAAGATCGTGCAGGAAGTGACCGAGGATAAGGGATTGTACTTGGCCAATTCCATGAACTCGCTCCGCATCGAAGGGCAGAAGACCATCAGCGTCGAGCTGTGCCAGCAATTCGGGTGGGAAGCGCCGGACGTCATCATAATCCCGGGCGGCAACCTCGGGAACGTCTCGGCGCTCGGCCGCGGCTTCGACATGATGCTGGAGCTGGGGCTCATCGCCAAGAAACCCCGCTTAGTGGTGGCGCAGGCGGCCAACGCCAATCCGCTTTACCTGGCTTACAAAGCCGGGTTCGGCAAATTGATGCCAATCCAGGCCCGCAAGACCGAGGCCTCGGCGATCCAAATCGGCAATCCGGTCAGCTACGAGCGCGCCGTGCGGGCCTTGAAGAAGTACGATGGGCAGGTTTACCAGGTAAGCGAAGAACAGCTCGCGAACGCGGCTCATCTGGCCGATCGTACCGGTCTCTACTGCGATCCGCATACGGGCGTGGCCATGGGCGCGCTTTTGCAGATGGTGGAAGCGAAGGCCGTGTCGCGCAAGGACCGCATCATCGTGGTGTCCACGGCCCACGGGCTTAAGTTCTCGGAATTCAAGACAAAGTACCACAAGCGCGAACTGGCCGGCGTGGATGCGAAGTACGCGAATCCGATCGAAGAGTTGCCGGCTGACACCGACAAAGTAAAGGCCGTACTGGAAAAGCGCTTCAAGTCGATGGTCTGAAAGCCCCGCCCGTACGAACCGCTTTCATGGCGGCCGGCGGATACTCCCCCCTCATAACCGAGCGGATCCTTGACGGTACGTTTCGGCCTAATTCTTTCATAAAAGAGACAATCTTCACGAAATCGATTTTTCGTGAGACCTTCCGGTAGCCGTTTCCATCCAATCCGGCAGGCCATGGCAATGAACTCGGGCCGATCGATTCCCCTAGGTACCAAGGACGTTACAATGCAAAACAAATGGATGGCGAACCTCATCGCCTCGGCGCTGACCTTGAGCACGGTAGCGTGCATGCAGGAAAATCCCATGGAGCGGCCTTCCGCCGACGGCAAGACGAATGACCTTTCGGTCGCGGCGAGGTCGCCGATCGGGTCCACCGAGATGGTCCAACGCTGTAGCACTCTCGCCCAATTGCGCGCCATGACCACGACCGGCAATTACCTGCAGACAAAGGATATCGACGCCTCCCCCACCTCGTCCGTCCCTTTCGTCCCCATCGGCTTCACCAAGGATCCCTTCCAGGGCACCTTTAACGGGAATAACCACACCATCGATAAACTCACCATCAAGGGCAGCGGCGAAAATACGGGTATGTTCAGCTGGGCCGTCAACGCCAACTTCCAGAACATCCGCCTGACCAATGTCAACGTCCAAGGCGGCCGCAACACCGGCGCCCTCGCGGGCTATGTCCGTAATGTGGATTTGACCTACAGCTACGTGACGGGAACGGTCACGGGCAACCTCCAGGGCGATTCGCGGCTGGGCATGGTTTTCGGCCGCGCCTCCGACTTCGTCCGCGTTTCGCGCTGCTATGCCACCGGTACGGTGAACGGCTGGGGCCAATCCGTCGGCGGTTTCGTCGGGTACATCGACGCCTACGGCATCCATGATCCGAATGATGAATTCGGGGCGTCTTTCAGCGAAATCTTCACCAACGTGACCGTCAATCCCAACATGCCCAGCGGCACCGGCTACGTATATGCCGGCGGCCTGGCCGGCTACGTCATCGGAGGCTTGTTCAATAACGTCCACACGGTCGGATCAGTCACCGGACGCAAAGCGGCGGGCGGCATCCTCGGCTACGTCGTGAATGACGATCCCAACAGCGAGCCGTCCGTCTTGCGTGGCGCCATGTCGCGCGGCATCGTCACCGACGCCTCGGTCGCGGGACGCGCGGGCACCATCGGCATGTCTACCGGCACCTTCGGGTGGTGCGGCAGCTTTTGGGACAACAACACCGACGGCGGCGTACCCAACCCCCTTATGCCCGAGCCGATGTGCCAAACCGGCAAATCCAGCAACGAATTGAAAGGCGCCCATCCGTCCCCGAACAGGGTGATCACCCCCTATTACTTCGGGTCCTTCGTCACCCAGCAGCTGATCGACGCTAACGGTTGGGATCAATGCCACCTCGGTTCGGGCAGCGATTTCGACTGGGGTTTCGGCACTTGCGGAACCACCCAGATCTGGGCTTCGAATTCGAGTACCGAATACAATACCCTGACCCGCATTCCCAACCCCACCGTCCAGCCCAAGTAACCGCAAAGGCCTAAGCGGGGGAATTGTTAAGCCGGGAGCCGCGCCTCAGGGACGCTTACTTGTCTTTCTTGAGCAGCGCGATCACTTCCGGCACCAGGTCCACCGCTTTCCCGAACACGTCCTTGTCCCGCGTCAGGCTCAGGATGCGGGCGTTCCCGTCCGAGATGACGATGAAGGCGATTGGCTCCACGTTGAGGCCGCCGGCGGTGCCCGAGAGCTCGGACTTGCCGGTGTTGGCGCCCAAACCGAAACCCACCGAGACCTTGGAGACCGGGATCAAGGTCGTGTTGTCCACCACGATGGGCTTGCCGACCACCGTTTCCGTCTGCGCGATGCCGCGCAGCTTCTCGAGGATGACCGAAGCGATATTGTCTATTCCCATGGCCAGAATATAATCACCGTAGGCGCGCCATGGCGAAGAAGGAATCGCCGCGGCGGTTGATCAGCAGCAAAACCTTCCCGTCCTTGCCCTCATCGGATACCGCCTTATCCAGATCCGCGGCGGACGCCACTTTGCGCCGATCGGCTTCCAGGATCACATCCCCTTCCCGGACGCCCGCTCCGGCGGCCGGCCCGTCCGGATCGACCCGGGTCACCACCGCGCCCTCCTTGACGCGCTTGCCGATGCGGTATTGCTTGCGGGTTTCATCGTTCACGTCGGAGGCTTCCAATCCCAAGGCCGTAACCGCGCCCGGCGTCAATCCGTTCTCTTGCTTGGCGATCTTTTCCTCGTCGCGCTTCCCGACCGTAACCGCGATTTTCCTCTCCTTGCCATCGCGGATCACCGTCAGGTCCACCTTGGCTCCGGGCACCAGCAATGCCACCCGGTTCATCAGGTCGTTGGCGTCGCGAACCTCCTGACCGTCCATGCGGGCCACCAGATCGCCGCGCTTCAAGCCGGCCTTATCGGCGGGGCTGTCGGGCACCACGTCCCCGATCAAGGCCCCATGCACGGTACCGCCTTCGGGCACCTTCATCCCAAGGGCTTCGGCCATGTCGCGGGACACCGATTGGATGGACACCCCCAACCAGCCGCGCACCACCTTGCCGCCTTTGGCGAGGCTGGTCTCGACGCTCTTCGCCAAGTTGACCGGGATGGCGAAGCCGATCCCCATGTAGCCGCCGCTCTGTGAATAAATGGCGGTATTGATGCCCACCACTTCGCCGTCCAGGTTCACCAAGGGCCCGCCGGAATTGCCCGGATTGATGGCCGCGTCCGTCTGCAAGAAGTTGCCGTAGGTGCTGATGCCCGTGTTCTGCCGTCCCTTGGCCGAGATGATTCCCGTGGTCACCGATTCATAGAGGCCGAAAGGCGCGCCCACCGCCACCACCCATTCGCCGATCTGGAGCTTGTCCGAATCGCCGAAGCGCAAGGGGACCAGGCCGGATGGCGGGTGCTTGATGCGGATGAGGGCGAGATCGCTGGGCTTGTCGGTGCCCACCACCTCGGCATCGAACTCGCGCTCGTCGGACAATTGCACGGTGAGCTTCTGCGCGTCTTCCACCACGTGGTTGTTGGTCAGGATCAGGCCCTTCTCGTCGATGAGGAATCCCGAGCCCAGCCCGCTTTCCTTTTGCTTGCGCGGCTGCTGGCGCTGGCCGTCGTCCGAACCGCCGCCCCCGAAGAAGGGATCATCGAAGAAGAATTCGAAGGGATTCTGGGTGACCGGCACGGTGCGTTCCATGGATACGCTCACTACGGAAGGGATCACCTTGCGGGCCACGTCGGTGAACACGGATCGGAACGCGCCGTAGCGATCCGGACCGGGCGTAGCGGCCGAAGCCGGCCCGGTGGTGTCCCGTTTGGAGAGGGGAGCGATGGCGGCCGCCAGGGAGTCGGAGGATTTACCGCCGCCCTCCGCCATGGGCTTGCAGCCCGCCAGTAGCAACGGCAGCGAGAGTAAGGCGCAAGCGGCGAGGCGTTGGGGCGGGGTGGGGAAAGGATGGGTCATCATATCCTCCGGGCGGGGTCCAGTTAAGCCCGGAAATTAATATTCCCGCGACCCCGATCGCAACGGCCGTCGGTTGCCCGTTCGCAACGTATGGCGGCTACCGGATCGCCCGATCGCCGCGCTTCCCGGGGCACGGGGAAAAAGCGTCATTATAATGACCGCGCTCCCGCATTCCCTCCGCGCGGGCAAAGGAGCGACCATGCGTTTACTTAAATCCGCTCTGCTCTGCCTTTCCGTTCTGGTTATTCCCTCCGTGCTTCCCGTTCACGCCGTTTGGGGCGTGGGACCATTGGGCGGCGCCAACATATCCAACGCCGATGTCGACGGCCGCGATGCCAAATCGGTGACGAGCTGGGATTTCGGCGCGCGCCTGCAAATGGGCGTCGCCCCCATCCTCAGCCTTATGTTGGATCCGATGCTGGTACAATCCCGCAACGATTTCAACGCCACCACGGGAACCTTCGAGGGCCGGGGCAATTTCGTTTCCTTGGACGTTCCCACCTTGCTGAACGCCCGTCTTACCCTACTTAATCTCGGGGTATACGGATTCATCGGCCCGGATTTCATCTTTACCACCGATGCCAACGGCAATCTGGAGTCCCAAGGGGATCTCAGCCGTAGCGACGTGAATCCCGTGGTATTGGCCGGACAGGTCGGTGCCGGCATGGCTTTCGGGGTGGCGCCCTTCATCGATCTCACCGCCGACGCCCGCTACACCCATGGATTTACCGATTTGATCAACGGGGCCCGGGGCGATATCCGCAATTGGCGCAACCAGGACGTGCGCCTGAACCTGGGCGTGCTTTTGCATACGCCCCATATGGGGGCCCTGTTCGGGTCCGGGAACGCCTTCCGCGCCCAACCCATCGATGACGGGAAAGGGTGAAGGCGCTCCGCGGGATCGCTCCCGCGGGTTGAATCCGGCTCCGTAGCGATTTGGATGGCGGCCCGGGCCTTCCGGGCCGTACCATTGAGGCACCACCAGCCACCCTTCGTGGCATCATCACGGAGCCGCGCCATGCAAGGACGTACCGATCCAGGTGCCGATCGCAGAAACAACATCTACCGCTTCCATACCCTGCTGGAACTGCTGGAGCATTACTCGGAATTCCTCTCGGCCCAGCAAATGGAAGTGGTGATCCGGGATTCGGCCCGCATTTTCGTGGAGCGGGATTGGGCCAGCGAGCAGGAGACCCGCCTGCAATTCATTAAGAAATGCGAATACCTCATGGAGGCTTTGGTCGCCATGAAGGAAGGCACTTTGCGCCACGGTCTCTCGGCTTAGGGACGATGCCCGATCGGGCCAGTCGCCGGCAGGAACACGCCCGACTTTGGCCGGAACCGCAAACGAAAAGCCGCCCTTTCGGGGCGGCTTTCTATTTCAGGGATTCAAAGCGGAAGAAAAGTGCGAGTGCCAGGAGTCGAACCTGGAATCTTCTGATTCGTAGTCAGATGCCTTATCCAGTTTGGCCACACCCGCGAATTTCGGGAGTGGGTAAGATAATCAAACGGACCGGGTTTGTCAGCGGTCCGGGGGCGGTCAAGGGCGCCTATTCCGGCGCGCCACGGCTACGACCCGATAGAAACCCTCTTGATCCTCGGGAATGCTAAGGCGGATGGCATAAAGCCCGGGCGCTGCGGGCGAACCCAGGACATTGTAATGGGTAAGGAAGTCAGCGGCGAACTGGTAGCTCAGGACCCCCCTGGTCTTGTTGGTATCGGCGTGGAAGGTCAGGCTCCCGGCCGGAAAACTGTAGTTCTGCAGGATGGAGTCCTCGCTACCGGAGGCGAAGGGCCCGGCGATTTGCATCCGCATGTTCACCGCCTTGGGGCAGTAGACGTTGAGCTTGAAGGTGTCCGGGGGAGTGAGCCTGACTAGCTTGAAATCCTGCCGGTCCTCCAGGTTCCCGTTCCCGTTGAAATCCAGCCTGCCCTCCGAGATCAGGGTGTCCGCGTACATGCGGGAAGAGTCCGCCCAGGTGGAATCGTCCAGGAATAGGGAATCGAAGCCCTGATAAGAGCTATCCAGGAAGTCCCGATCGGCCCAGTAATAGGGTTGGAAGGATTCGGTGGCCGCGGGGCGGCCGTTGCCGCCCTGGCCCCTCAGGCCCGCGATATCCAAGGTGAACGGGGAATTCACGATGAAATGCGTCGTGCCGGCGTCCTGCTTGAGGCCGAAGATCAGCAGGCGGGAGGCCCCGTCCATGCGGTAGCCGATGGAAGCCCGGGGAGTGAAGGTGAGGGCCAGGGACTGCGTGTCGATTTTTTCGCTGAACTCGACGGCGATGGTGTCCGTGACGCCGTAGCGCCATTTCCCTTGCGACTTGGCGAGGTTGGGGATAGTATAATCCGGCGGGGAATCGTTGTTCACCTGTTGGACGTCATGGATGCAAGCTTGCAAGGCGAGAGCGGAAGCGGCGAACAGGAGGGCGGGACGGACCCGATCGGAAATGAAGGAAACCATCGACTGACTCCTTGCCCGTCCGGGCCGACGCCGAAGGCCGCCGGCCACCGGGACCTGCCCATACAGGCTCACCCAAGATAAAAAAAGACGCCACGGTTTTTTACCTTATGCGAGAATGCCCATGAATCCGATCCGCTCCGTCGGATCTTTCCTGTCCGAATGGTTCCATCATGTCAAGAAGGACCTCGGCAAAAGCGACTATAGGCGCCGGGTCCGCATCTGGTTCCTGGTAATCGGGATTTTCCCCGTGGCCGGCCTGTTGGGTATGGCCGGGGCCATGATCTACTTTTCCAATCGTCTGCCCTCCCTCGTTTCCCTGGAGCGCATCGAACCGAACCTTATCACCAAGGTGTACGACAAGGATAACCACCTTATCCACGAGTTCTACACCCAGCGGCGCATCTGGACCCCGGCCGATAAGATCCCTAAGGCGCAGAAGCTGGCCGTCTTCGCCATCGAGGATCAGAAGTTCTACAAGCATTGGGGCGTCGATCTCGCCGCCTATCCTTCCGCGTTGCTCCCCGCCCTGCTCGGCAAAAGGGCGCGCGGGGCCTCGACCCTGACCCAGCAATTGGCGAAGAACCTGTTCCTCACTCCCGAGCGTTCCATCGTGCGCAAGCTGAAGGAAGTGCTGGTGGCGGTGCAGATCGAGCGCAGCTACACCAAGGACGAGATCCTCGAGTTCTACTTCAACCAGGTCTACCTGGGATCGGGCGCCTATGGCTTCGCGGCCGCGGCCCAGCGATACTTCTCCAAGCCTCTCGACTCCCTCGCCATCAACCAGTACGCGCTGCTCGCCGGACTCTTGCAGCGTCCCGAATCGTACCGCCCGGACGCCTATCCCGATGCCGCGCGCGATCGGCGCAATACCGTGCTCGGGGCCATGAAGTCCATGGGTTATATCACCCGCACCCAATACAAGGACGCCTACAAGTCCGGCCTGGACGTGAAGATGTGGCAGCCTCCCACCGAATTCGCCGGATATTACGTGGAGACGGTGCGGCAGTTCATGGAGAAGAAGTGGAACGAGGATTTCGTCTACAACCAAGGCGTTACGGTCCACACCACCCTCGATTCCTCCTTGCAAGCCGTCGCCGAATCGTCCCTGGTCGCGAACCTGCATAGGGTGCGCGTGCGCTTGCGCTATCGCACGGCGAGGGCCTATAACATCCCCGGCCGCCTGAAGCTTCCCATGGACACGGTCATCCATAACTGGGAAACGGTCTATCCCCATTTCGACTCGCTGTTCCTGCACGAGCACGACACGACGGCCGCCTACCAGAAGCAGTTCCCGGATTCCATGCGCTACGTGCATGCCCAATCGGCCCTATTGATCGTGGACAACGAGAACGGGGCCATACGCGCCATGATCGGCGGCGAGAATTTCGAGAAGTCGAAGTACAACCGCGCCCTGCAAGCCGTGCGTTCCCCGGGCTCGGCCTTCAAGCCCTTCGTCTACGCGACCGCCGTCGATAATGGGGCCAGCCCGGGCGATATCCTCAACGACCAGCCCATCACCATTCCCGATCCGATGGACTCGACCAAGTTCTGGCGGCCGCATAACTTCGATCCCGGCTTCGACGGCAAGATCAGCATGCGGCGGGCGCTGTATAAGTCCAAGAACCTGCCCGCCATCGAAGTGGCCATGAAATATGGTCTCCCGACGGTGGTCTCCTACGCCCGCAAATTCGGGCTCACCCATAACGTGTTGCCGGTGCCCTCCCTCGGCATCGGATCGTGCGAAGCCACGCTCCTGGAAATGACCTCCGCCTACACCGCCTTCCCCAACGGAGGCGTAAGGCCCACGCCGTACTTCATCGATAAGATCGTGGACAAGACCGGGCAGCCCATCTACGCCAACGTGCCCGAGACCCACGAGGTGCTGCGCAAGGAAGCCGCCTGGATCATGACCACCATGATGCGGGACGTGAACATCCACGGGACCGCCGCCGCCATATGGGCCAGCGGATTCAACCATCCCAGCGGCGGAAAGACCGGCACCACCAACGATTTCAACGATGCCTGGTACATCGGTTATACCAAACGCCTTACCATGGGCATCTGGGTCGGCGGAGACGATCACGCTTCCATGGGGCCGGGCCATACTGGTGCCGACGACGCGGTTCCGGTCTGGATCTCGGTGATGAAACGGGCCGAGAAGGGAAAGACGGCCCTGCCCTTCCCGCGGCCGGACGGCGTGGTGGAAGCCACGGTATGCGAGGTGAGCGGGATGTTGGCCCAGCCTTTCTGCAAGGCCACCAATACCGACTTCTACATAGCCGGACATGAGCCCACCGAGCCTTGCACCCCGGAAATGCACAATGCGCATAATGCCGGCGAGGACATGTTCACGGCCAACGAGCATAAGGACCGGCATGCCGCCCTGGCGCCTCCGGTCCCGGTCGAGCACGGCCAGACCGCCGCCAAGAAGGATCAGCCGAAGCCCAAGCCGCCTGATCCGCGCATGCGCAAGACTTTCTAGCCGCGCCGCGATTTTTCCGGGCGCATCAGGTGAGTCCTCCCGGGCCCGGGGTTCCTATTACTTACGGTTAGCGCGCCACCGCTCGGGAAGCTATCTTCATCCCGACTTCACCGGATTTCGCATTTGGACATTTCCCCCATAAGCCGACGGCTGCGCACCCTTACCCGCGATCGGGAATTCCGTACCTGGTTCCGCCGCATCGGCATCGTCCTTTCCATCCCCGCCGGCCTTTTCGCCTTGGCCGTGGCCTGGTCCTGGTTCACCTTGCCGCCCCTGGAACGCCTGGAACGGATGGAGCCCAGCCTGATCACGCGCATGTACGACAAGGATTCCAACGTGCTGCGGGAATACTACGTGGAGCGCCGGGTGTGGACGCCCCTGGAGCGCGTCCCGCCCCGGCAGATCCAGGCCGTACTGGCCATCGAGGACCGGGACTTCTGGACGCATGGCGGGGTCGACCTGCCGGCCATCGGCGCATCCCTGTTGTCGGCCGTCTCGGGAAAGCGGGTGCGCGGGGCCTCTACCCTGACGCAACAGTTGGCTAAGCTGGTTTTCCTCTCGCCGGAGCGGTCGGTAACCCGCAAGTTACGGGAAATCCTGCTGGCCCTGCGCATCGAGAGCACCTACACCAAGAAGGAAATCCTGGAGCTGTACCTCAACCAAGTCTACCTGGGCGCGGGCGCTTACGGATTCGGCGCCGCGGCCGAGCGTTATTTCTCCCGCCCCTTGGATTCCCTATCGCTCGCCCAACAGGCGACCCTGGCCGGCATGTTGCAACGGCCGGAATACCTGCGTCCCGACCATCATCCCCAGCGCGCTTTGGCCCGCCGCAACCTGGTCTTACGGCAAATGGCGGCCACCGACGCGTTGCCAAAGGCCCCGGCCGATTCCGCCGCGGCCGGGCCCCTGGCCCTGCGCATGCATGAATTCGAACACGTCGATGGCAACGCGTCCGGATATTTCGTGGATGCCGCAAGCCGCGAAGTGGACGATCGCTGGGGCAAGGGATTCCTGGACAGCGCCGGCACGAGCATCCGTACCACCATGGACGCCAAGGCCCAGGAGATCGTGGAGACCGCGCTACGCGAGCACCTGGCGGACATCCAGGCCCGCATGGACTCCGAGGACCCCAAGCATAAGTCCGCTCGCCGGGCGCAAGGGGCATTCGTTCTGATCGAGAATGCCACGGGCGCGGTGAGGGCTTTGGCGGGCGGCTTGGACTGGAAGGCGTCGGAGTTCAATCGCGCCACCATGGCGGCCCGCTCCCCGGGTTCGGCTTTCAAGCCCTTCGTCTATGCCGCCGCGGTGGACAAGGGCCTCAGCCCCGGCGGCCGCGTGGTCGATGAGCCCTTTTCCATGCCCGATCCCGACGATTCGACCAAGCTCTGGCGGCCGCACAACCTGGAGTACGACTTCGAAGGGGCGATGACCTGGCGCCGCGCCTTCTACCGCTCGCGCAACATCCCCGCGGTGCGGGCCGCCCTGGAAACCGGCCTGGATACCGTGGCCGCTTATGCCCATCGCTTCGGAATCTCCAGGCCCATGCGCGCCGTTCCCGCCCTGGCCCTGGGCGGTTGCGATGTCTCCCCGCTTGAAATGGCCGCGGCCTTCTCGGTGTTCCCCAACGGTGGCCTGAAGATGCGGCCCCGCTTTCTGGAGGCGGTGCTGGATCGGCGGGGAGAGCCCATCTCGCTCGCGATCCCGCCGCCCGAACGCGTCTTGGGCGAAGCCTCCGCCTGGATCCTGTCCACCATGCTTCGGGACGTGAACATCCGCGGGACGGCGGCGGACGTATGGGCGGGGGGATTCTACCAGCCTTCGGGCGGCAAGACGGGGACGAGCAGCGATTACTGCGATGCCTGGTACGTCGGCTTCACCAAACGCTATACCGCGGCGGTGTGGATCGGCACGGACGATCATCAGCCGCTGGGAGCCGGCCATGCGGGCACCGACGATGCCATGCCCCTTTGGGCCGATGCCATGGAGCGATTGCACCACGGGATGAAAGTCCACGTCTGGGAGCAGGACTTCCCGCGCCCGGCGGGCGTCGCGGATATCGCCTTATGCAAGCTGACGGGCAAGGTCGCGCAGCCCTGGTGCGATTCCGTGGCCCATGATTACCGGGTCGCGGGGCTAGGCCCCAAGTTGGCTTTGTGCCCGCGGGAAGCCCATGCCGCGCCTAAGGAGGACGCCGCCCAGCCTTCGGCCAAAGCCGGCGGACGCAAAGGCGGAGGATTCCTGGAAGGCTTGTGGAAGAAGATTAAGCGACCCTTCTAAGGGTCGCCGCGCCCGTTCTGAACCGGCCCGCGGATGCGGGCCGCGACGGCGGGCCGCCCTTACTCGAGGGCGATTTCCATCTTTTCGCGGGCGAAGCGCACTTCCACACGCGCGTTCTTGGCGCGGCACTTATCGCGCACCTCGGCTTCGTAGGCTTCCAGGAATTCATCGGTATGGTTGGGATCGTGGTGGAAGACGAGGTACTTCTTCACGCCCGCGTACTGCGCCAGCTCGAATCCCTTTTCCCAGGTGGAATGCCCCCAGCCCTTGTACTTGGACTCGTATTCCTCGGGCGTATACATGCCATCGTAGATCAGCAGATCGGCGCCCTTGGCCAAATCCCCGAGGGCCAGATCCATGCGGTTGGGATAATGCTCGGTGTCGGTCGCGTACACGCAGGAGGTTTTCCTGCGCAGATCGTCCAGGCGATAGGCCAGCACCCCGTTGGGATGGCAGCCTTGCGCGCATGTCACGCGGGCCACCGTTTCTCCGGAAAGGGATTGGATGTCGATGGCTTGGCCGGGTACGATATCGGTGTAGGTGAAATCGGCGCCCAGTTGGCGGAGCGAAACCGGGAAATTGGGTCCTTCCATTTGGCCGGCGAGGATTTCCCCCAAAGTGTTGTCCGCCTTGCCCCGGCCATAGACGCCGATCCGGTAACCGGCGCGATACCCCGGCCCGAAGAAGGGGAATCCCTGGATATGGTCCCAATGGACATGGCTGAAGAACATGTCCAATTTGGGGACGTCCTTGCGCTCCAAGAGGGAAATGCCCAAGTTGCGGATGCCGGTGCCCGCATCGAAGATGACCACGTTGCCGCCCAAATCCACCGAGACGCAGGAAGTATTGCCTCCATAGCGAACGGTATGCTCGGAAGGGGTGGGGATGCTGCCGCGGACGCCCCAAAAACGCAACTTCATGTCAGGTCCTTAAGCCCAGCATTTGAACCATTCTACCCTCTTTATCCGGAAATCCACAACAAGATATTGCCGATAAGACAGGATGCAGGGAACGGCCTCATGTCGATGTGAGGAGACTCACATAGGTGGAACTGCTACTCTTCGAATCAGCTCCATACGTATCCCCGGATCAGTTCCATCCGTAGAAGGTTCGCAACTTCCCCGTCAGTTCGGCCAGAGGCACCATGGTGAATTCCTTTTCGCTGCGGAGCTTCCACTCGGCCCGGCCGCTTCGCGGCCCGCCCCCCTGCGGCACGCTGCCCTCGGGTCCGTTGTCGGCGAGGCCCTTCTTGCCCACGGCGATGCGGACCGGTATCCCCCAAAGGTCCGCATCCTTGAACTTCACTCCCGGTCGCTCGTCGCGATCGTCGAAGAGAACCTGCAGGCCCTGCCCTTCCCACTCGGCCATGAGCCGCGCGCAGGTTTCCAGCACTTCCGGTTCCTTGCCGATGTTGACCAGATGCACGTGGAAAGGCGTGATCTCCTTGGGCCAGATGGGCCCGAACTCATCGTGGGAGTTTTCGATAACCGCCGCCATCAGGCGGCCGATGCCGATGCCGTAGCAGCCCATGGTCGGCGTCTTCTGCTTCCCGGATTCGTCCAGATAGGCGCAGCCCATGGATTGGCTGAACTTGGTCCCGAGCTTGAAGATATTCCCGATTTCGATGCCGCGCACCGCGCGCAGACGGGATTTGCCGTCCGGAGCCAGGTAGCCCTCTTGCGCCTTCGCGAAATCGCCGGTATGGGGCGTGTTGAAGTCGCGGCGGAAATTGATGTGCTTTAGATGGAAGCCTTCCTCGTTGGCGCCGCCCACGAAATTGCCGCTCTCGCAGATGGACAGGTCGGTGAGCACCAGCAAGTCCTTCCGCTCCGCAAGCGGCGTTCCGCCGCCGCCCTGGGCCGAAGCGTAGCCCGGCACGATGCCGAAGCCGCGGATGAAATCCTCCTGGGCGGGCAGGAGCCAGGGAGCCTTCAGGTAGTTGCGCACCTTCACGTCGCTCACTTCGAGATCGCCGCGGATAAGGACCAGCACCAAGGTACGCCGCTTGTCCTGATCGATCTCGAACATCACCGCCTTCATGGTCTGGTTGGGCTGCACTCCCAGGAAACGCGCGACCTCTTCGATGGTCTTCATCCCCGGGGTGGCCACCTTCTCCACGGGCAGGGGATCGGTCTTGGCGTGTTCGTGACGGAACTCGGCGATCTCCTGGTTGGCCGAATAGCGGCCGTCCTCGGATATGATCAGGTAATCCTCGCCATGGCCGGATTCGAGCATGAATTCATGCGCGATCTTCCCGCCCATGATGCCCGTATCCGACTTGACCACGATGGGCTTGATGCCCACGCGCCGGAAGATGTTCTCGTAAGCCTGGTAGGCGCGCTGGTAATAGGCATCCAGATCCGCATCGTCCTTGTGGAAGCTGTAAGCGTCCTTCATGGTGAATTCGCGCACGCGCACCAGGCCGCCGCGCGCGCGCGGCTCGTCCCGGAACTTGAGTTTGAACTGCCAGATCATGAAGGGCAATTGCTTGTACGAGGAAAGCACGTAGCGCGCCAGATCGGTAATCGCCTCCTCATGGGTCATGGCGAGGACCATATGGTGCTCGGCCCGATCCTTGAAGCGCAAGAGCTCGGCGCCGATGACGCCGTAGCGTCCAGACTCCATCCACAACTCGGCCGGCTGCACCAACGGAAGGTCCACTTCCTGCCCGTCGATCTTCTCCATCTCCTCCCGGATCAGGGCCTCGATCCTGGCCAGCACGCGCTTGCCCAAGGGCAGGATGGAATACAGCCCGGAGGCCAATTGCTTGACGTATCCGCCGCGCAGGAGGAATACGTGGCTGGATAGTTCGGCGCCCGACGGCGGTTCCCGCAGGGTCTTAAGGAGATATTTGGAGACTAGCATGGCGGGGAAAGATAAAAAAACCCAATCCTTGCCCGTCCCCGTCCCCGGCCCTTACAATTCCATTCGAAGTATCCCTAGCGAAGCGGCTTGAATCGAGAATGCTGCAAGAGATCGCCCGCGTCTTCTCCTCCAATGGAGTCCTTATCCAAGGCTCCCAATCGGTTCCCGCGCCCAAACGCCAAGCCGCTTCCGCGGCCGCCGCCCCGGCGGCCGGCGCACTGGCGCCCGGCGGGCAAGGGCCGGCAAACGGCGCCCAAGACGGCGATGACTCCGGTTCCGGCGCCAAATTCGACCAAGCCTCGTCCAAGTTGGAATTGTCCCGGCGGGGAAGGGAATTGCAGTCCGCGGCCGCCGCATCGGCGCAACCGGACGGAGCGGCTTCGGCCGACGCGAAGGCGACGCAGGCCAAATCCGCCGCCGGCGTAAAGACGCTCACCCCCGAAGAGGAAAAACAGGTCCGCGAACTGAAGAAGCGCGATACCGAAGTGAAGGCCCACGAAGCCGCCCACCAGGCCGCGGCCGGCGGGCAGGCGCGCGGCGGCGCGGCTTTCGATTACCAGACCGGCCCGGACGGGAAGAACTATGCCGTGGGCGGCCACGTCGATATCGATGTGAGCCCGGTCCAGGGTAACCCGCAAGCTACCCTGGAACACGCCCGTACCGCGCAACGCGCCGCCCTAGCCCCCGCGGATCCTTCCGGCCAGGACCGCGCGGTGGCCGCCGCGGCGGCCCAAATGGCCGCGCAAGCGCAGGCGGAAATGACGAAGGGTAAGGGCGCGGATAAGGAAAGCGGGACGGGGGACGTCCCGGAAAGAGGGCCCGGTCCGGCCAATGCCGATCGGATGCGCGCCTACGGACGCCCCTCCGCCGCCCGCGCGTCCTTCAACGTTTTCGCCTAAGGCAGATCGCCATCAGCCCATCAAGGGCCAGTCCTTGCGCTTCCGCTCCTCGTAATCCGGCACCAAGCGTTTGTATTCGCCGCTCATGAAGGGCGACGAGAACAGGAAATCCGCCGAAGCCATATTGCTGACCACGGGGATGTTCCACACCACCACGATGCGCAACAGGGCGCGCACGTCCGGGTCGTGGGGCTGGGCGGCCAGCGGGTCCCAGAAGAAGACCAGCACGTCGATTTCCCCTTCCGAGATTTTCGCCCCGATCTCCAAGTCGCCGCCCAGAGGCCCGCTGCGGAGCTTTTCCACCTTAAGCTTGGTTTCCTTCTCGAGCATGGCCCCGGTGGTGCCGGTGGCATAAAGGTCATGGGCGCCGAGCTGATCGCGATGGCGCTTGGCCCATTCCACCAGCTCGCTTTTCTTATGGTCATGGGCCACCAACGCGATGCGCTTGCGGCCGGGCATTTTCGTTTCCACGTACTCCACTGCAACCTCCCGCGCCGTATGGCGCCTTGCATAATAATTATATTCCGCTTGGATTTATCGGCATATGGGTGCAAGCATTTCCCCGGTGAGACCGGGAGATTCCGTCCCGGTTCCGCGGCCCTCCGCCGTCCTTCTCCTGTTGGCTCTGGCCATCGGGATCGGCCCTGCCAGCGCGCTTCCCGTGATCGTGAAGAAGGAAATCCAGTATCCCGATGGTAAGTTGAAGGAAAGTTTCGACTATTTCATCGATGGCCAACAGCGGGAAGTGCGGGACGGCCTGGACGAGGAGTTCTATCCGAACGGCGGGAAGAAGGGCGAGATCCCCTGGCGGAACGGCAAAGAAGACGGATTGGTGGTTTACTATTACCAGGACGGCCGCAAATCCTACGAGGCCAATTACAAGGAAGGCAAGAAGAACGGATTCGCGACGGTCTGGTATCCCAACGGGCAGAAGCAGTGGCAAACGGTTTTCCGCGCCGGCTTGACCCATGGGGTATGGCGCGAATGGTACGCGGACGGGAAGAAGAAGTTCGAAGCGAATTATAGCGACGGCAAATTGGATGGCTTGGCGACTTGGTGGTACGATAACGGCCACATCTGGCAAGAGCGTTCTTTCCAGGATGGCGCGCTGACCAAGGGCTCGGTGCGGGAATGGGATCGCGCGGGACGGCAAACATTCCCGCCTCCGGCGGATTCGAGCGGCGACCCGGGGGCGGAACCGTCGGCTTCGCCGCCCGAGCCGGTCGCACGGGACACGTCGGCCACGGGCGATTCCCGGGTCGGAAAATAAGCGCGCCCGTTTTCTTAAAAGGCGCAAAGGAACCACATGGCCAAAGCGGCGAAGAAATCCCCGGCAGGCAAGAACGCCCGGCCCTTGGTGGGCGTGATCATGGGAAGCATCTCCGATTGGGAGACCATGAAGGAGGCCGCCGAGGTTCTCAAGGGATTCGGCATCCCCTACGAGGCTGAGGTGGTCTCGGCCCATCGCACCCCCGAGCGGATGGTCGAGTACGCCAAGAGCGCGCGGGACCGGGGCCTGGAAGTCATCATCGCCGGGGCGGGCGGCGCGGCCCATCTGCCTGGCATGACCGCGTCCCTCACCTCCTTGCCCGTGATCGGCGTACCGGTCGCAAGCAAGCAACTGAAGGGATTGGATTCCCTGCTCTCCATCGTACAGATGCCGGGCGGGGTCCCCGTGGCGACCATGGCCATCGGCAATGCCAAGAACGCGGGACTCCTGGCCGCGCGCATCCTGGCGTTGGGACGTCCCGATTTGGCGGCCAAGGTGGACGCCCATCGCGAAACCCAGGATCGCGAAGTGCGCGCCATGCGCATCCCGGGCCATTGAGCATGCCCATCTTGCCCGGCGCGACTTTGGGAATCCTCGGCGGAGGCCAATTGGGGCGCATGTTCGCCCTCGAAGCCAAGCGCATGGGCTACCGCGTGATCACCCTGGAGCCGTCGCCCGATTCCCCCTGCGGCCAAGTCGCCGATGAGCAGATCCAGGCCGACTACGCTGACGAGAAGGCGCTGCGCGAGCTGGCCGCCCGATGCCAGGCCATCACCTACGAATTCGAAAACATCGACGCCCGCGCCGTGGAATATCTGGAAGACCTGGGCCATCCCGTCCATCCCGATAGCCATGTCTTGCGCGTGAGCCAGGATCGGTTGTTGGAGAAGAACTTCCTGCGTGACGCGAACTTGGGGGTGACCGCGTTCCGGGCCGTGGATAGCCTCGCCGATCTGAAAGCCGCGGCCCTCGAAGTCGGGCTGCCCGCCGTGATCAAGACCGTCCGGGGCGGCTACGATGGCAAGGGCCAAGCCGTGGTGAACGATATCGCCGCCGCCGAAGCCGCGTTCGCGAGATTGCACAAAGGGGCTCCCCTCATCTGGGAAAAGAAGGTCGCCTTCGTCAAGGAATTGAGCGTGATGGCCTGCCGTGGCCAGGACGGCGCGGCGGTCGCCTATCCCGTATCCGAAAACGTGCACGTGGAAAACATCCTCGACACCGGGATGGTCCCCGCCCGCATCCCGCCGACGGTGGCTTCGCAGGCGCGGGCCATGGCGGAAGCCGTGGGGAACGGCCTCGGGATCGTCGGCGCGTACTGCGTCGAGATGTTCCTGGATGCGGAAGATCATTTACTGGTCAACGAGATCGCCCCGCGGCCGCATAATTCCGGGCACTACACCCTCGACGCCTGCATATGCTCGCAATTCGAACAACAGGTCCGCGCCATGTGCGGATTGCCGCTGGGCTCCACCGCCATCCTCAAGCCTTCCGTGATGATCAACATCCTGGGCGATGGCCAAGGGGATACCCTGTATGGGGTGGACTCCCTGCTTAAGCGCCAGGGCATCGCCTTCCACTTGTACGGCAAGGCCAAGGCGCCGGCCAAACGCAAGATGGGCCATTTCACCGTGCTGGGGGAGTCCGCCGATGCGGCCCTGGCCGAAGCCCGCGCCGCGCGGGCCCTGCTCCATTGGGGTTGAAACCATGCCGATAGGAATCCTGCTCTTCCTCCTCTCCTTCCTGGGGGCATGGGGAGGGATGCATTATTACGTGTTCCGGAACCTGGCCCATCTGGGTTGGAACCGCGGCTGGCTCACCGCCGTCCTTTGGGCCCTCGCCCTGGCCTTTCCCTTGGCCCGTTTATTGGCCTTCCGCTGGCGCCCCGCGGGCATCCGCGTGCTGTATTGGATCGGCGCGACCTGGATGGGTGCGGTTTTCCTTTTCTCGTTCTGGTTCCTGATGGCTTCGCTGGCGCGACGCATGCTGGGATTCGCGGGAGTCGGGGTCGACTCGGATCCCAAGGCTTGGGCGGGCTCCGTGGCGGCGGCGGTGGCGGCCATGGTGGCTTGGGGCGCGCTTAACGTGGCGCGCGGCCCGCGCGAGGCGCGCTATCACGTGGATCGCAAAGGCCGCTACGGAGGCGCGCGCAAAGCGCGGTTGGTGCAAATCTCGGATGTGCATCTCGGCCTTATCCTCGGCGCGAACTTCCTGAAAGGGTTAGTGGATCGCATCAACGCCATGAATCCCGATCTGGTTCTGATCACGGGCGATCTTTTCGATCCCGAATTCCCCGACGACGCGAAGGCGGTGGCGGAACTGCGCCGCCTGCGTCCCAAGCAAGGCACGTTCGCGGTGAGCGGCAACCACGAGTTCTATTCCGGTATGCATCGGTATTTCAAGATGATGGAAGAAGCGGGAATCCCCGTGCTGGACAGCGAGGTGCGCTTGACCGAAGGCGGTTTACAGGTGGCCGGCTTGCACGATCATACCGCGGATCGTTTCACGGCCGCGGGCGTGCAGCGAGATATGGCGAAAGCGCTGCGGGACATCGACCCCGCGAAGCCATCCATCCTGCTGGCGCATCAGCCGAAGGGATTGCAACCGGCCACCGATGCGCGCGTCGATCTCATCTTCAGCGGGCATACGCATGCGGGCCAGATCTTCCCTTTCTGGGCCTTGGTGCGATTGTCCTTCCGCTACATGGCGGGCCGCTACCGCCTCGGCCCCGACACCGATTTGATCGTGAATACGGGAACGGGTTTCTGGGGGCCGCCCATGCGCGTGGGCACGCATTCGCAGATCGTAGTCGTCGATCTCGAGTATTGATTCGCGCCCGCGGAATCGCACCCGCTGCGTTTTTACGGAGCGCCCGCTCCGGGTTTCGCAGCGCCCGCTCAGATGTTTGGAAGTTTTGGGGCGCAAGCGGGCTCGCATGATTCAAACATCTCCAATGTCTTAAATCACTGCAACCGACCTTTCCGCTTTTGACGGTATTCGCGCCGTTACCTCAGGCGATCCGTCCCTGCCAGCGCATGCATATTATCTTAACTTCATTGCAGGCCGATAAGGTATTTTCCCGACATCGACATCGGATACGACTGAGGTAGATGATGGATGTACAGACTTACGATCGTACGCAAGAGCTCGCGGACCTGCTGCTTTCCGAGCTGCAAAGGCTGCACCGCGAAAAGGGCCTCGGCAAGATCGAGGAGAAGCTGAAACAGATTTCGGGGAGCCTTCCCAAAGGCTACTCCATCACGCTCAACTTCTCCGTCGAAGTGTTCGACGAGAACCGCGAGAAGTCCTTGAAGACCGGGGACGCGGGCCTTACCTGCCTGGAAGGCGATCGGCCCTACCTGTCGACCAGCGAAAGTTCGCCCGCCAAGTACATCGTAGACGGGGAGCTGATGAAAGTGCCCCACGATCATTGCCCCAATTGCTGGTCGCGCTGGAGCTTCAAGTCCCGCGTGAAGGAGTGCCGCGAATGCGGTTACCGCATGGGCCGGGAAATCAAGCTGCTCTTGGATACCAACGTGTGCCCCCATTGCGAGAACAGCCCCATCTCATTGCACCACCCCCATTGCGAAAGATGCGGGTACGTGGTCGATCAAAGCATCGTCTCCTGGGGTTGAAGCCCTCCCGGGAAGGGATTCGCTCCCGATCGGGGTTTTGCCTTCCGACCTAGCGTTTTCGGATCCTGATTTTCCATCCGTTTTAATGCAATAGCTCTGCCGCGATCGCTCGCTTTCGCGGCCCGCCGCGCCAGGCCGTACACTTGCCGTATATGAGCGGGGCATCCCATCAGGACATTCGCGAGCTCGTGCGCCGCCTGGAAACCGATCAATACGCCCTCGGCGATATCCGCGAGGCGGGGGAGCTTTTGACTTCCGCCCTGCCCCGTGACGAAACGTACCGATTGGCGCTGGGGTTCTGGGAATCGGCTCATGGCCAGGTGCGCGCGCTGGGGCTGTTCATGATGCAGGCTTTGGCCCCGGATCATGAAGGCGCGAGCGGGTTCGTGGCCGGCGCCAAGCATGCCAGCGGCCTGCCGGAGGAAAAGAAAACGCCGGATTACAGCGCCATAGGCGAGGTCATCAAGCATTGGATGCGGGAGCACCGGCGCCAAAAGAAGGGCGTCCGTTAAATCCCTTTTGTTACCTTTGGGCCTAACCAAGATTCGAGGTGTCCATGCCGATTCGCTCGACCATCGCCCTTCTCATCCTCGCGCTCGGCGTCTTGGCCGGTTGCGCGCGCAAGGTTTCCCGGACCGCCAATTTCGGCACTCCCGAAAACGTGCTTTCCTACGGGGTCTATACGGCCACCACCCTCGACTCCGGGCTGTCCGTCAAGCTGAGCCTTAACCAGAACGGAACCTATTCCAAGAAGAAATTCCAGGGCTCCTGCTACCTGATGGAGTACAAAGGCGATTGGAAATGCGATAACGAGTCCATCGATTTCACCCTGCAGGAAATCCGCCATCGGCCGGATTGCCATACCGAATCCTGGGATACCGAGAAAATAGGGAAGAGCACCCATCGCATGATCCGTTCCGTGACCACTACTTCCTTCGAACTTTTGGATCAGGACGAAGCCACCTCCGCCCAATGGGTCAGGTTCGTCAAGCGCTAATTTTCGCGAAATCCGCCGCCAAATGCGCCGGAAAACCGCCCCCCGTGCCGTATTGCCATCGCTAATCGCTGGTCCTGGAAACGGGCAAACCTATCTTACCTCCCAGGAGGGCGCCGTTTTAAATGGGCAAACCGAAAGCGAAAATCCTGTCATGGGCCGGCACGTTCGTCGCCTTCGCCTTCATCGTTTTCGCGATTTGGCTTTTCATCCGGACCCTGCATCATTTCGACTTGCACGAAGTCGTGGCGCGCGTCCGGGAGATCCCGCCCCATCGTCTGGTTATGGCCGGGCTCTGCGTGGCCCTTTGCTACGGCATCCAGACCCTGTATGATTTCCTGGCGGCCCGTTCCGTGGGGATGGCCGTGTCCCTGCCCCGGGCTTCCCTGGCCGCCTTCGTAGGCAATAGCCTGACTAACAGCATCGGCTTTTCCCTGCTGACCAGCACCTCGGTCCGCTACCGGTATTACCTGGCTTGGGGCTTCAGCGCCTTGCAAATCGCCCAGTTCATCACCCTGGCCAAGCTCGCTTTCATCAACGGCCTCACCTTGTCGACCGGGCTGGCGCAAATTTTTTCCCCCGTCCATCTGCCCGCCGATTTGCCTTTTTCCCTCTCCCCCCGCGCCATAGGATTCATCCTCCTGCTGCCGACGGCGCTTTTGCTCCTATGGAACGGCTTCGCCCGCGGTGGCACCTTGGCCCTAGGTAAATTCCGCTTGGAGCGCCCCCGCCAGATAATGCTGGTGTTGCAAGTGGTGGTGGCTTGCATCCATTTCGCTTTCGCCGGCGCCGCTCTCTACTTCCTGCTTCCCGAAGGGGATTTGCATCAGGCCGGATTCATCGGGCCCGTGTCTTTCCTAGGCACCTTCATGGCCATCAAGTTGGCGGCCTTGTTCCTTCCGGTACCCGGCAGCCTAGGCGTGCTGGAGGCGGCGTCCCTGGCCGTGCTTACCCCCGCCATGCCCGCTTACCCGGTGCTTGGCGCCTTGCTGGCCTTCCGATTGGCTTTTTACGTGATACCCTTCGGCATCGGATTGGCGACCTTATCCGCTTACGAGCTGACGGCCGGGTCCGGATTGTTACCGTCCATGCTCAGACGACGCCGGGGACGGCGATTGGCCTGATGGAAGGCTACCTCGAACGTCCCTCGGAAGGACGCCAGGATTTCAACGAACCATGAATCCGGCGAAGCCTTTCGCCGTTCCTTCCTTGACTTCGACGGACTCCACGCGCGCATGCGGGGGCCCGCGCCGGCACCACTCAACGAATAGGTCCAGTGCTTCGCGTTCGCCTTCGGCTTCCGCGTAAACCGAACCGTCCGGTTCATTTCGGACGAACCCGCTTAGGCCCAAGCGCCCGGCCTCGATCCGGGCGGAGGCGCGGAAGAAAACCCCCTGGACGCGTCCGCTCACGCGGATGGCGAAAAGGATAGGCGGATGCGTCGTCATAGGGGACGAAGATAAGATCGCGGCGTCAGGGTCGCAATGTTACCTTTCCGGGCATGCCGCCAGATCACGGACCTGAACCGGCGCACGAGCGCAAAGAACCGCCTGAACCGCCCTGGGGCGCCTTCCTGGACGGGGGCGCCGAGGATTGGCGCATCTGGCAGCAGGATTCCGCGGGGAAGGCGCGCATCGAACTCTCCGGACGCTGGGCCCCGAAGGCTTCCATGGGCGGCAGCGCCGGGATGGCATCCCATGGAAACCTTTCCCGATGGCGTTTGGCGCGGAGCGTTGGAAGGCGCGCCGGCGGGCGGATTGTATCGCCTGGAAACGCGTTTCAATCCCAAGGGGAACAAGTTAGGCGAATGGGCGCTGCGGGGCGATATGCGGCATTTCCTCGGGGTGGGGGATGTTTGGCTGATCGCGGGCCAAAGCAATGCTTCCGGTTACGGACGCAAACCCTATAGCGAGGCGCCGACCTTGGGCGTCCACGTATTCCGGTCCAAAGGCGCCTGGGAGTTGGCCGCCCATCCTTTGCACGATGCCACCGGGACGGGTTTCCCCGCTTCGCGCGAGACCTATAATAATGGTCATTCCCCCTTCCTCCGTTTCGCGACCGAATTGCGATCCCGCCTCGGCTATCCGATCGGCCTGGTGCCGGGGGCCTTGGGAGGCTCGCCCCTCGAAGCCTGGCACCCCGGGCGCGGCCCCTTGTTCCGCAATCTCGCCGCCATGACGCGCGCGGCGGGAGGGAAGGTCAAAGGCATGCTGTGGTACCAAGGGGAGACGGATGCCTCACCGGGCACGGCCGGCGACTACTTGGATCGTTTCCTGGCTTCGGCGGAAGGCTGGCGCCGGGAGTTGGGAAATCCGGATATGCCCATCCTGACCGTGCAGATCGGCCGTTACCGATCGGATCGGCCGGGAGAGGAGGATCAGGAGTGGGCCGAAGTGCGTGAAGCCCAACGGCAGGCGGCCCATCGCGACGGCCGGATTGCCGTGGTCCCCGCGCTCGATCTTCCCCTCGACGATACCATCCATCTGGGTTCGGAAGGGAACGCGACCTTGGGCGCGCGCTTGGCGGATTGCGCCCTGGGCTTCGTCTACGGGCAAGCGGCGTCCTGGCGGGCCCCGGATCTGGCGGAGGCGGTTGCCGATGGTCCCGATGGCGTGCGCCTGCGCTTCGCCCACGTGGCAAGCCGGCTCGATTCCCTGGTTCCCGGCGCGCGGCCCTTTCGCGTGGCCGATGCGGAAGGCGTGATTCCCGTGGAGAAGGCCGTCTACTTCCATCGCGATTCGGTGCGTTTGCAGTTGCATCGTCCCATCGGGAAAAATGCCGTGATCAGTTGCGGCTATGGCGAAGATCCGGACGCGCTTCCTCTGGACGTGGAAAGGCAAATGCCCGTGCTGGCATTCCATGGCGTGCCATTGGGGGCAAGGCATGTTTAGAGTCCTTTCCCGTAGCTTCATCCCTTGTGCCGCCTTCGCGGCCGTCCTGGCCTGGGCCGGCCAGGCTGCGGCCGCTCCCCCAGCCGCCGCGACCCCCGGGGCGAACGGGAACATCACGCCTGCGCGAATCGCCGGCGAGCGCGCCTCGGTGGACCTCACGGTTTACAACGACGGCCAGGCCTTGGTCCGCGAGGAGAGGGCAATCAACCTGGCCACGGGGGACAACCGGGTGCTGATCCCGGATATCCCGGGTACCATCGACGCGACCTCCCTGCATTTCGCGAGCCTCACCGATCCCGTTTCGGTTCGCGTGCTGGAACAGAATTACCAATACGATCTGATCAGCCAAGCCAAGTTGTTGGAGAAATACCTGGGTAAAACCGTGGAGTTCCTGCGGGAGGATCCCGCCACCCATCGGGAGAGCGCTGTACCCGGGCGCATCCTGGCCATCGGCAACCCGGATGGTGGCGATGGATCGCGCCATGCGGGAATGGTAGCCGAGATCTACGGCAAGTTGGAAATGGAACCCGCCGGACGCTTGGCCTTACCGCTCTTGCCCGAAGGATTGACGCTCAAACCCCGATTGGAATGGCTGCTTCGCTCGGAAAAAGCGGGCGATCAGAAAGTCGAAATAAGCTATCTGGCGGGAGGATTATCCTGGTCCTGCGATTACGTGGCCTTGCTTGCGAAAGGCGATTCTAAGCTCGATCTTACCGGCTGGGTCACCTTGTCCAATGAATCAGGTACCGCTTTCCGCGATGCCGGCCTTAAGCTGGTCGCCGGCGAGGTGCACCGGGTCGAGGATGCGGCCGTCGATCTTATCGGCTCCCTCGAAGTTGACGAGGATAAGGCGGCGCCGGCGCCCCCGCAATTCCAGCAGAAGGATCTTTTCGAGTACAAGATCTATTCCCTGCAGCGCCGCACTGATCTGGGAGGACGGGAAACCAAGCAAATCGAGCTCGTCTCGGCGCGGAATGCGGCCGTCAGTAAGATACTGGCCTATGACGGGGCGGATCCCGAATGGCGCAATCGCCTTTTCAATCCCGGCTACCGCGGCCAGCAGGATTTCGGCGAGCAATCCAATCCCAAGATCGGGATTTACCTGGCTTTCCGCAATGACGAGAAATCCGGGTTGGGCATGCCGCTGCCCAAAGGCAAGGTGCGCGTCTACAAACGGGACGACGACGGGAAAGAGCAATTCATAGGCGAGGATGAAATCGATCACACGCCCAAGGACGAGGAGATGCGCCTCTACCTGGGAAACTCCTTCGATGTGGTGGGAGAACGCGCCCAGATCGGCTTCGTGAAATTGGCCCTCAATCGCGGAGTAGAGGAAACCTTCCGGATCAAGGTACGTAACCATAAATCGGAGGCCGTAGAGGTCATGATCTACGAGCATCCCTGGCGGTGGAGCGGATGGAAGATCCCCAAGACGAACGTGAAGTTCGAAAAGGTGGATCAGAGTACCATCCGGTTCCCCGTGAAAATCGAACCTGAAAAGGAGGCGATCGTGAACTATACGATCCGGTACCAATGGTGAACCCCATTCCGCTCGCGCTGCTTCTGGCCGTGGCCCCTTTGGCGGCGGATTCGAACGCCGCCAAATCTGCGCTCGCCCCCCGCCTCGCCAGCGAACGCAAGGCGGTCGATCTCACCGTGTACAACGGCGGCCAGGCCCTCATCCGCGAAGAGCGATCGATTTCCCTGGCCAAGGGGGAAAACCGCGTACAAGTGCCGGACATCCCCGCCACCATCGACGCGACCTCTTTGCACTTCGCCAGCCTCACCGATCCGGCCTCGGTGCGGGTGCTGGAGCAGAATTACCAATACGATCTGGTCAGCCAGGCCAAGCTGCTGGAGAAGTACCTCGGCAAGACGGTGGAGTTCATGCGCGAGGATCCCGCGACCCGGCGCGAGACGCCGGTGGCCGGACGGATCCTGGCGACCGGCAACCCCGATGCCGGCGGGACCGGCCGGCCCCATCCGGGCATGGTGGCCGAGATCAACGGCAAGATCGAATTGGACCCGGCCGGGCGTTTGTCTTTGCCGGCCTTGCCTGAGGGGCTTATCCTCAAACCCCAGTTGGAATGGCTGATCCATTCGGGCCGGGAAGGGGAGCAGAAGGCCGAGATAAGCTATCTGGCGGGAGGGCTTTCATGGACCTGCGATTACGTTGCCCTGCTGTCGCAACGCGATGACAAGCTCGACCTCACGGGTTGGGTCACCTTATCGAACCAATCGGGTACGGCCTTCCGCGATGCGGGACTGAAACTGGTGGCCGGGGACATTCATCAGGTGGAGCCGCAGGCCAACAACGGTTACGCGGCGCCGCGGGCCATGATGAAAGCGGCGGCCGCGGAGGCGCCGCAGTTCGACCAGAAGGATTTCTTCGAGTACAAGGTTTATAGCCTGCAACGCCGCACCGATCTCGGCGGCGCGGAGACCAAGCAGATCGAATTGGTTTCGGCGGTGAACGCCACCGCGCGCAAGATGCTGATCTACGACGGGTTGGATCAATCCTGGCGATACTGGCTCAACAATGCCGGCTACCGGGGCCAGCAGACTTTCGGCGAGCAGGCCAACCCCAAGGTGGGCGTCTACGTGGGCTTCCGCAACGACGAGAAGTCGGGCCTCGGCATTCCCCTCCCGAAAGGAAAGATCCGCGTCTACAAGAAAGACGACGAGGGCAAAGAGCAATTCGTGGGCGAGGATCTTCTCGATCATACCCCCAAGGACGAAGAGGTCCGGCTATACCTGGGGAACGCCTTCGACGTCGTAGGGCAGCGGGCGCAGATCGATTTCAAGAACCTGGCGTTCAATCGCGGGGCGGAGGAGACCGTACAGATCAAGGTGCGCAACCATAAGAAGGAAGCGGCCGAAGTGATGATTTACGAGCACCCATGGCGCTGGAATGAATGGTCCATCCTCAAGTCCGATTCGCCCTACGAGAAAGTGGATCAGAGCACCATCCGGTTTCCCGTGAAGATCGCGCCGGACAAGGAGAAGGTCGTCACTTATACTATCCGGTACTCTTGGTAAAACAGCGGATGCCCATCGTCGTGGCCATCCTTTAGGCCGCTTCCCGCCGGGTTCCGATCGCCCGGAAGCCCTACGGAGACGGGGGTTCCCGGTCGTCGTCCATTCCGCAAAGCCCTCGGGACGGGGCGAAATGGCGCTGAATGCGCCGTTTCGCCCTTCGCCCGGAATCCATCCAAGGCTTGGCTTGCTGTCCCTCCGGAAAAGGAGTATCCTGGGAATACGCGCTCCGGATAACGAACGCCGGGAGGGGACATGCAAACGTCCGCCTTTTGCCTTTGCCTCGTTGCCGCACCTGCCCTTTGGGGTTACGGCGATATCCCAGGGGATCCCCTCTTCGGTAAATCCTGGGGCATGCAACTATATAGCCCCGCCTTCCTCGAGAACGGTTACATCCCGGATAAATACACTTGCGACGGGGAGAACATTAGCCCTCCTTTGCATATCAAAGGCGTGTCGCCGAAGGCCCTCAGCTTGGTGTTGATCGTGCAAGACCCGGATGCGCTTACGGGGGAATGGGTGCATTGGACCGTATGGAACATGAACGCGGCTACCCGCGTCATCAGCGAGAACAGCGTGCCCGACGGTTCCGTGGAAGGCGATACCGATTATGAGTTGCCGGCCTGGGCCGGGCCCTGCCCGCGCTGGGGCGTCCATCGCTACCAGTTCCGGCTATATGCCCTCGACGTGAAACTGGATCTGGGTTCGCGCGCCAACAGGGCGCAGCTCGACAAGGCCATGCAAGGGCACATACTCGATCGCGCCGATCTGGTGGGATTGTACGGGCGGGACCCGATCCGCGCGGCCAGCGATAATTGGATCGAGCGCAAGGTCAGCAACTGACGGATCCGGGGTAACCCGGGCGCTACCTGCCTTGGGCTTCCGCCCCCAGGCCTTCACATCCTCTGAGCGGTTTTCGCCGGCGCCGGTCGCCATGGTTTTTCGACCGGAAGCGGCCGCGCATCGGCCGTCGTAAATCCGTTCGGGGCCCCCAGCACGCGATCAAGGATGGCTGCCGCCGCCCCGGGTTTGCCCAAGGCGCGGGCCTTGGCCCCCAAGGCCGCCAGGCGGGCCGGATCGGAAAGCAGGGCCCGCACGCGATACTCCAGGCCGGCCCCGTCGTAGGCCTTCAAGGCGGCCCCGTTCTCGAGCAGGTAATCGGCATTGCGCTCTTCCTGCCCCGGAATCGGGTTGACCAGGATCATTGGTAGTCCCATCGCCAGGCATTCCGAGGCGGTGAGGCCGCCGGGTTTGGTGATGGCGATATCGGCCGCCTTCATCAGCCTTTCGATGGTCCGCGTGAATCCCATCGGGAAGAAGCGGCCGGGATGGGCCTGCGCCAGAACCTTGAGATCGGACAGCAGCTTTTCGTTACGTCCCGCCAGGGCCACCAATTGGAAGTCGCCGGGCAAGGCCAAAAGGCGCGCAGCGGTGGCTTCCAGCCCGCCGCCGCCCGTACCCGCTCCCACCCCCGCGCCTCCGGCCATCAAGGCCAGCACCGGCCGGGAAGGATCAAGTCCCAGCGAACGGGCGCATTCGGCTTTGTCGAGGGGGGCCATCCCAGAGGATGGGGCCGTCCTTGCAGACAGGGTGGTCCTTGAGGACGGGACCGCTCCGCCGATAGAGGCCCCGGAGGCCGGGTCCGCGAAGGCCGGCATGATGGGGATCCCCGTAACTTGGATGATACCCGGATCGACGCCTTTGTCCGCCATGCGGTAGGCTACCTCTTCCGAGGCCGCGAAGTATCCCGCCATATGTTCGTGGATCCAGAGGCGGTGCACGTCGAAATCGGTTACCGCCACCCATACGGGAAGTTTGAATACGCCCTTGCGGATTTTCCGGGAGAGCAATTGGGCCGGCAGGAAATGCGTGCAAACGACGTGATCGGGGTTCAAGTCCTTCAGCAACTTCATGAAGCGCACGGTATTCAAACGCTCCAAGGCCTTGCGCAGGGCCTCGGTCTTGGAATACTCCCGCGGCGGCTTATCGCTGCGGCCGTAGAGATAGCCCCAGATTTCGGGATGCTTCTCCACCACGTAAAGGAAGGATTCGGCGTAGACCTTGCGGAAGACCGAGGGGACCCATTCCATCAAATCGATGTGGGTGGCTTGCACGTCGGGATAGGCTTCGGCGGCCCGGGCGCGGATGGCCTCGGCGGCGCGTACGTGCCCGGCCCCGGCCGATACGCTTAAGATCAGCAAGGAACGGGATGCCATAAACTTCCTTTCAGGTGGGTACCGTCGGGGCGCCACGCTCCGCCCGATACGCGAATTCGACGTCTTCCATTTGCGGAACGTTCATCAGTTGCTTAAGCACGGCGGGCAGACCGATGCCTTCGAAGAGGAGCGCGTGCAGGCCTTCCAGGATGTGCATGCGGATGCCGAGCTGGGCCGCCTTCTCCCGCACGATGCGTACGGTGTTGACCCCCTCGGCCACTTCGCCGATTTCCGCGACGGCCTCTTCCAGGGTCTTGCCCTGCCCGAGCATCATGCCCACGCGGTAATTGCGGGACAGCGGAGAAGTGCAGGTGGTAACCAGATCGCCCACGCCCGCGAGCCCCAGGAAGGTCAGGGGATTCGAACCCATCTTGTCCGCGAAGCGGCTCATCTCGGCCAAGGCGCGGGTGATCAGCATGCCGATGGTGTTGTCGCCCATCTTGAGGGACGCCACCAGGCCGGTGGCGATGGCATAGGCGTTCTTGAGAACGCCCCCCAGCTCGACGCCGTACACGTCATTGTTGCTGTAGACCCGGAAATACGGGCCCGAAAGCACTTCCTGCGTTTTGCGGACCACCTCTTCGTAACGGCTCGCGATCACGGTGCCGCTGGGCATCTTGGCCGCGATCTCCTTGGCCAGATTAGGCCCGCTCAAGGCTCCGATTTTGAGGCAGCAGGTTTCCTCGCGAAGCACCTCGGTCATCAGCTTGAAGGAATCGGCTTCGATGCCTTTGGTGGTCGATACCAGGATTTGGCTTCCGTCCACGTAATCGCCCAAGCGGCGCGCCACCGATCGGAAATGCATGCTGGGCACCGAAACGATGATCAGCCGGGCGGCATGGGCCACTTCCGCGATATCCGCGGTAGCGGTGACGTTGACGCTCAATTTCATCCCGGGCAGGTATTTGGCGTTCTCGCGGGTGGCGTTGAAACGCTCCGCCCCCTCGGCGGTGCGGTGCCAATGCAGAACGGGATGTCCCTTGGTCCCGATCATGTCCGCCAGGGCGCTACCGAAGCTGCCCCCGCCTACGATCCCTACGGTTTCCGGGGCGCTCATGCCTGCTCCTTCCCGCGCGGCCCTTCCAGGGCCTCCTCCAGGCCGTAATGGGCCAGGCGATTGCGGTAATAGTACAACAGCTTCATATTGCCCGTGTGGATCCCCATTGTCCCTTCCTTGAGCGCGTCCCCTTCGTGGAAGGAGGCGAAATGCTCCAGGGCCTTCGCCAGCACATCGGCGGGCCCGGCCTGGTCCAGATCCGGGGCCAGCGCGATGCCGCCCTGATCGCGGAGCCGGCGCAAGCGTTCCAGCAAGACTCCCAGGTCCACCAGCAATTCGGCGCGGGGCACCGCATGTTCGGGCCCGGACGTGCGCAGGGCGCGGTAGAGATCGTATTGCGGATGCCGGTGGCGCATGGCCGCGAAGGCCGCGAAGGCGGCCGCATGGGTGCTCATGGCCACGTTGTTGCGCCGGAAGGAATCCAGGATGGCGCGTCCCAACTCGCGGGTGTATTCCTGATCCCGTTGCGGATCATGCTCGGGCTTGCCGTCCACTTCGACGTACTTGCGGCGATCGACCGGGCGCCCATGGGCGTCCCGGCTCACCCCGTCCAGGTCCACGCGGTTCCCGAACAAATCCAGCGGCTCGCCGAATTGCATGTGGATGCGGGAATCCAGATGTTGCAGATCGCGCCAGAAGCGCAGCACGCGCATGGGGCGGCTGTAATCGCTGCGGATGCGGATATAGCGGCTCTTTCCCGTTTCCTGCAAATGCTCTTCGATGAGCGAACGGGCTTCCATCACCAAGGCGCTGGAAAGGGCGCAGGGTACGACGAAAAGGTCCGGGTTCGGCTTCTGCTCCTGGAGGTTGGAGATGTAGACGTTCACTCCGCATCCCAGCAGACCCAACTTCAACTTGCGTTCCACTTCGCCGCTGCGGCTGCGCGTGCCCCCGGGAAAGAACAGGTTATGCTGGCCCAGTTCCATGGAAAGGGTGGCGTAATGCTTGAGGGCCGTCTTGTACACGCCGTTCTTCTTGCGCCGATCCACCTTGTAGGCGCCCAGGTTGTTCAGGAAAAAGGATACGAGCGGGTTGCCGAATAAATTGAGGCCGGCCCCATAGGTAAACGGCGGCAGCCGTTTCTGGTACAACCCCAGGCCGATCAACACGCTGTCCAAGTTGCTTACGTGGGTGGGGGTCATGATCAGGGTGGCCTTATCCGACAATGCGCGGATATGATCGATGGGCCCGCTGATGACCAAGTTCTCCTCGAGGCTGAGCCTTTTCCCCACGTACCCGAGGAAGGAGGCCGGGGAGAAACGGGACAGGAGGGCCTTAAGGCCCCAGGGGAGCACCTTGGCCGCGAATTTGTGGAGCACGGGGTTGAAGTACCCCATGATCTCGTCCACGTACATGGCGGCGATGGACTCGAGGATCTTTTCCCGCCCGGCATCGTCCACGCGATGGAATTGGGACGCTACGTTGCCCCAGAAGCGGGCTTGGCGCTTGTCGTCCTTGCCCCACTTACCGGAGCGTAAGCGCTCTTGCTCCTGGTAGACGGCATCGTTGATGAGGATTTCCAGGTTCAGATCCTTGGAGATACGGCACAACTCTTTATGGTCCTCTACCGTCCGCCTTATGACTTCGCTGCGGACGTATTCGAGCTGTTCGCGGGTAAGGCGCAGCCCTACGTCCGAGGGCATGCCGGCCCTGGGGGATTGCGAAGCGCCGGGCGGCGCGGCGCCGGGCAGGTTCGGGACAAGGACTCCGGGTTCGCTCATGCTCGCCAGCCTTACCGGAAAAGGGGTTCCAAGCCGGTGGCCGAGAGTTCGTCCAGGCGGCGGACGACGCGATGGGCTTTGGACAGCACGCCCGCGCCATGGGTGGAGGCGACCCCGATGGCCCGCATGCCTCCGGCCAAGGCGGCCTCGATTCCCATGGGCGCATCCTCGAAGACCAGGCAGCGCGCCGGAGGAACGCCGATACGGGCGGCGGCCAGAAGGAAAACCTCGGGATCCGGTTTGCCGCGCCGGACGTCTTCCGCCGACACGATCAAGTCGCAAGGTTCCTGGCGGGTGAAATAGCCCGCCATGCCCAGGATCTCCAAGGAAGCGGTGATGTTCAGGCGATGCGTGGAAGATCCTATCACGCGCGGAATCCCGGCTGCGGCCAAGCCGTCCAGGAAAGGCCTCACTCCGGGCAGGGGTTCGATCCCCCATTCCCTGATGATCTCGCGGTAGAGCACCTCTTTGCGCAGGGACAGGCGCCGGATTTCCGCTTCGTCATGGGTCCAGCCGAGGATGCCCGGGATGATGGCTTCGTTCTTCATCCCGAAGCCTTTGAGGAAGTGGCCTGCAGGAAGTTCGCGGCCTTCTTCGCGCGCCAAGCGGTTCCAGCTTTCCTCATGGTGGCGCGAGGAGTCGATGACCACACCGTCCCAATCGAAAATGGCGCCCAGCATGGATCGTTAATCCTATTAAAATGCAGCATATCCTCCAATCTTCGCCAAGCCCGCTGTTTGGACGCGCCGCGGGCCGGGAAGGTGAACGGGCGTTATCTTCTCGGCGGGAGCGATCTATCTTTCCGGCCCCGATGCGATTCCCTTCCGCGCTGATCCCGTGCACGTTACTGCGGCGTTACAAGCGCTTCCTGGCGGACGTGCGTTTCGATTCCGGGGAAGAAGCCGTGGTTCATTGCCCCAATCCGGGCAGTATGCGGGGCTGCGCCGGTCCCGGATGGCGCGCCCTGGTCAGCGATAGCGGGAATCCCGGCCGCAAGTTGCGGCATACCTTGGAGATGGTCCACAACGGCAGTTGCTGGATCGGGGTGAATCCGGCCTTGGCCAATGCCATCGCCGCCGAGGGCATCCGCGCGGGGTTGGTTTCCGATCTGGCAGGCTATACGGCGGTGCGCCGGGAAGCGGCTTGGGGCGAAGGAACCCGATTCGACTTCCTCCTCTCGGGCGGGATGGGCGAATGCTATGTGGAAGTCAAGAGCGTCACGCTCGTGACGGAAGACGGCTTCAGCGCCTTCCCCGATGCCGTTACCCTCCGAGGCGCGCGGCATGTCCGCGAGTTGCTCGCCGCGCGGGCCGCCGGGCATCGCGCCGTGCTTTTATTCGTGGTGCAACGCGGGGATGGCCTTAAGGGCTTCCGGGCCGCCGGGGAAATCGATCCCGTATATGCCGAGGTCTTGCGCCAAGCCCATGCCGCCGGCTTGGAGGTCTACGCCCATCTCGCCGATGTCCGTCCCGAGGCCATCACTTTGAGCGCCGATCGGCTTCGTCTCGAGCTATAGCGCCTCGGTAAATCCGGAGAAAGCTACCGGCAACTTAGCGCTCCAGCCACATTCGGCGAATTGACGATTAACGGACCGACCCAAATACCTCGAAAGTTACCGCCATGCCAGCCGGGGACGTCTATGCGTCGCGCGGCTCCCAATAGTGGGGACGGAATATCCCCATTAGTCGGGCTAATCTCTGGTCAATCGGGAAAACCGCGTGGTAAGATCGCATTAGCCATCCTTGGCGGCGCGCGCGAACGGAGTCGGATATGTTGGCGAAAGCGGAAATCCCTTATGATCGGAAGGCCCTGGAGCGTTTGGAGCGCGTCGGGGGCGTGGCCTTGATGGGGAAGGTCATCGACCAATTCCTCGAGAAGGTACCCCAGCGCATGGACGACGCCTGCGATCGCGGGCGCGCGGGCGACCTGGGCGCCCTAGGCCGCGCGGTGGAATCCATCGCCACTTCCGCTTGGAACGTAGGCGCCAACGAGGTGGGCGAGATGGCCGGGCGCATCAACAAGCTGGCCGCGGCCGGCGCCAAGGACGTGGTATTGCCCCTGTTATGCCAGCTCGACGACATGCTGGTGCACGTGAACGCCTGGTTGCAAAAGGAAAAGACCGCTTCGGGGCGCCGCCAGGGTTGATCCCCGGCCGGCCCCACCCGCCATGGAAGATCTCAAGAAGTGGTACCGGGCCGGACTAGCCACGCGCGTCGAGGCGCTTAAATCCGCCCGCCGCGAACTGGACTCCGATGGCGATTCCATGGCCTCGGTCCGCCGCATCGCCCACACCTTGCGGGGCTCGGGCGCCACCTACGGTTTCCCGGAAATCACCGAATCCGCCGCCGCCCTCGAGGACGCTTCTCCCGAGGTCTTCGTCGATGCGCTGGAAAAGCTGCTGGAAACGATTCTCGGCGTCTGCTCGGCCTCCGACGCGGAGGACAAGGCAGGCATCCTCCTCATCGACGATGATCCGTGCATCACCGATCTGCTGCGTACCGTGCTGGACGCCTCCAACCGGGAAGTCCATGTGGCGGCTACGGCCAAGGAAGCCGAAGCTGTGCTGGAAGAAAAGCGCGTTTCCCTGATCCTATTGGATTTGATCCTCCCGGATACGGACGGCCGTAATTTCCTGGTGCGGCTCAAGGAACGTCCCGCCACCGCCAACGTGCCGGTCATCGTGCTTTCGGCCAAGATGGGCGCCCAGCCCAAGACGGAATGCTTCGCCCTGGGAGCGGATGCGTACTACGAAAAACCCTTCGAGGTGGAGACCATCTGCGCGGCCGTCTCCGCCTGGTTGTACCGCACCGAAGGCAATCTGCGCGAGTCGCGCCGTGACCATCTGACCGGGCTTCCCAACCGCGCCGCCTTCCGCGAGGCTTATGCCCGCAACCTTTCCCTGGCCGGCCGGCGCGGCGAAGCCGTTTCGGCGGCGATCCTGGATCTGGATCGCTTTAAGCTGATCAACGATACCTACGGCCACGCCGCCGGGGATGAAGTCCTGCGGCGGGCGTCGTCCGTGCTGACCGGGGCCCTCCGCAAGTCGGATTTGCTCGCGCGCTGGGGCGGGGAAGAGTTCGTCGCCCTGTTCCCCAACACCGCCCTGGAAGGCGCCGGCATGGCGATCCGTAAGGCCTTGGAGGCGCTCTCGGGCCAGGAATTCCAGGCTCCCGGGGGCCGTACCTTCCATGTTACCTTCTCGGCGGGAGTCACCGACGTCTCGCCCGCCTGGTCGGTCGAGGAAGCCGTCGCCGAGGCCGATCGCTACCTTTACCTCGCCAAGGCCCAAGGACGCAATTGCGTGCTGACCGCCAAGGATAAACCGATGCTCGCGCCGCGCTCAATCCTGCTGGCAGTGGCCGACGACATGATTTCGGGCATCATCAAGGCGCGCCTAAGCCGCGAGGGCTTCGGCATCAAACACGTAACCGATGCGCAAACGGCCCTGGAGGCGATCCGCACCGAGTCCTTCGGCATGTGCATCCTGGACGCCGGCTTGGCCGGCCCCGCCGGCGCGCCTCTGATTTCGGTCTTGCGCGCCGAACGCCCCGCTCGGCTTCCCATCCTCCTGCTTACCTCCTTGGGTAAGGAGAAGGAGGTGGCCCGTGGCTTCCAACTCGGCGCCGAGGACTATCTGGTGACGCCCTTCTCGCCTTTGGAACTGGTGGCCCGCGTCCGCAACGTCCTGCGCAAAGCCTAGGCTTTCCGCCCGGCAACCGTCCCATACCCCAGGGTTGCAGCCCCGGCCTTCCCGGCGCTAAAATGGATCCATGCGCACGACTCCCAAATGCATCGATGCCGAGGTGCTCGCCCGCATCAAGCGCCAGCGGTCAGAGGCCTTCCTGGCGGGATTGATCGAACTCTTCCTGGAAGAGGGACCGGCTCGCCTGCTGGAAGCCTGGGACGGCGGTAAAAGCCGGGATTGGCGCCGCGCCGGGATGGCGACGCATATCTTGCGTTGCCTGGCCGATAACATCGGCGCGCTGGCGGTGCGGGATCTGGCCTGGAAGGCCGAGCTGGCCTGCGTCGGCAATCCCGAAAGGGATCCTGTCCTCTCCCTCCTCCTGTTCGATTTGGAGATCGCCTTCGCGGAGACCCGGTCTTGCCTGGCCTCGGCGCGATCCGCCCCGTCCGGCCCGGCCTAATCCCGTCCCCGTAACACGCAAGCTACCTGCACGCGCGGGCCTTCCCTTCGCGTCAACTTCCCCGACAGGTCGTCTATTAACCGGGACACAGGCTCCCGCCCGCGCCTTCCATTCCTTTGGCGCAATTTCCGGAGATGGGGTATATTGGAAATATCGGGGTCCAAAGCCCCGAAAATCTCCAAGACGCCGGCCTGGTAAGACTTTCGCCAGGGCGGATAATCGGGAACCATCGTTTTTAGAGGAAGGCGGGCTGCGTCGGGGGGCGGGGCTCCCGGAGGTTGATATGAATCCGCGAATGATTGGGCATGCAGGGAGCCGTAATTCTTCCTTGATAAGAACCGGCCTAGGTTTAGCCGCCCTCTGTTTGGGCACCGCCTGCCAATACGAATCCCACCGTTCCGTCGCGATCGCCCCGTCGCCGGAAGCCCCGAAGATCGCCTGCGATACCTTGTCCGGCCGCGTCAAAGCGGGGGAAAGCTTTAATACCATCGTGCGCGGTATGGCCCTGCCCGCGGGGGAAGCCCAACTGCTCTGCGCCGGCATCAAGAGCAATTTCCGCTTCAAGCTGTATGCCGGCCAGGCGTATCGGTTGATTCGCCGCCTCGGCCCCCAAGGACCGCAACTGGACGCCTTCTTGCTCGAGGATCGCTATTCCAACCGCCAGCACGTTCTGCGTCGCCCCGAAACGGCCCCTGCCATGGCTGCCGCCACTGCGCCTGCCCTGCCCCTGGCCGCGCAGACCGCATCCAACGCTGCGTCCTCCGCCGCCACTCCTGCTTCCGCTGCAAATGCTCCGGACGCTGCGGACCCAGAAGCGCGTTTGGACTACTCGGTTTCCGACATTCCGGTGCACCTCGATACGGTGGCCGTGAATGGCGCCTTGAGCAATAACCTTTATGATGCGTTCGTCTCCCTGGGGGAGACCGGCGCGCTGATCCAGCAGGTGACGAAGATCTTCGCTTGGGACATCGACTTCTTCAAGGATCCGCGCGTTGGCGACGCTTTCAGCCTGTTGGTGGAGAAGAAATTCGGCGAGGACGGTTCCTTCCGCGGCTATGGCAAGGTGTTGTCCGCGAAGTACGTGAACCGGGGCCACGAATATTACGGCATCCTCTATCGCGACGCGTATTACGACCAAGACGGGCGCAGCCTCGAGAAAATGCTCATGAAGGCGCCCTTGAATTACGTGCGCGTCAGTTCGCCCTTCGCGAGCGCGCGCCTGCATCCCGTGCTCGGCATAACCCGCCCGCACTGGGGCATCGACTACGCGGGCCCGCTCAACACCAAGATTTTCGCCGCCGGCGACGGCACGATCGAATACTCCAAGTGGGTGAGCGGCTACGGGAATACCGTGAAGATCCGGCACAACGGCGTCTATAACACTTATTATGGTCACCTCAACGGATTCGCCCCCGGCATGCGCGCGGGACGGCGCGTGCGCCAGGGAGAGGTCATCGCGTTCATGGGCCGCACGGGCTTGGCCACCGGGGTTCATCTGGATTACCGGGTGGAGTACCAGGGACGTTACATCAATCCCGCCACCCTCAAGATGGAGGCGAAAGCCGGGGTGGACAAAGGCGAATGGCAAACCTTCGCCGCTTACCGGGACGTATTGCTGGCCCGCATGGCTAATCCCGCCTTCCGGAACTTCGCCGCCGCCCCCCGTCCCTCCAATCCCGCGGTCAAAACCTTTTGATCCTTTCCGCCCGGTAGTTCCCAGGCGGGAACCCGCATCCCTTTTCCGCTTGCCACCCTCGCCGCGATTGGCTCTATTTGCGCGAGGAGGATCATAAATGCCAGCCGCCAAGCCCCCCAAAAAGACCGCCACGGCGCGCGCCGTACCGGCGAAAGGTGCCTTAAGCGGCGCCACCCACGGGCCTCAGCCCGGTGATAAAGCTCCCGCATTCAAGCTCGCGGATGAGAACGGCAAGACCGTTTCCTTGGCCGATTTCAAGGGCAAGCAGGTGGTGCTGTATTTCTATCCCAAGGACTCCACCCCGGGATGCACCACCGAAGCCTGCGACTTCCGCGACAACCTGAATCGCATCGCCAAGACGGGAGCGGTCGTGCTCGGCGTCAGCGCGGATTCGGCCGAATCCCACCGGAAGTTCAAGGAAAAGCAGGGACTTAATTTCCCCCTCTTGAGCGATCCCGACCGTAAGGCCATCGAAGCCTACGGGGTCTGGCAGGAGAAGTCCCTCTACGGACGGGCCGGGCACGTAGATGAGGTCCTGGCGGCCTTGAAATAAATCGGGCCAAAACGGAAAGGGAGCAGGTCAAGACCTGCTCCCTTTTTTTTGCGCCCGGCGTTACGGGTTTAATTAAATCGCGAAACCAAGCTGCACGGCCCAGTACCAATTCTTGGGATGCTGCATGATGGTTTGGTCGTAATAGTGGCCGAAGAAATCCACGAGACGCATATGATCCCGGGCCGCTTGGGCGGTAATGGAGAAACCGTTGATGATTTTTTTCTGGGCGTAGATGGTCCATTTCAGATTATCCGAGGCGCCATTGATTCCCGCATCGGTTTTGGGAACGGGCGCGAGTTCCTGTAGTGCTTCATAGGAATTATCCGGTAGGGGGTTCCGGCAAAATTCGGTTTCTACGGAAAGCAAATCCAATAATCTTCCCGTCGGAATGTTCAGGCCATACATGTAGGCGATGCGGTCTTTGAGGTTTTCGTAATTCCCGGGATAGTTCTTTAATCCCATGGCGATGACTTCGGCGTAAACGCGGAATTGCTTATCGGTCAGGAAAGAATTGGGAATGATATCCGTAATCAGGTTCCCCAAATCCAACGAGGCCCTTCCCATGGCTTTTTGCCCGACGAAGGTGTAGTGCCCGGATTTGACGATCAGGGCGGAATCCGCGGCCGAAACCGTACCGCCGTTATTTATAACCCTTCCATCGCTAAGGACGGAATAATTGGAGACTCCCGAGGGATTGAAGTTTCCCCGGGCAAGGGCCGTCGCGTCGTAGAAATTATCGAATTGATACCCGCCACCGATGGTGAACACGTTCTTGATGGAATAGGAAACGATATCGGTCAGGCTCAAGGCTCCGCTGGGGGCCTGATCGGTTTTAACGGTGGTCATCAAATCATTTTTCAATCCGGCGATTTTCGTATTCAGATCCACGCCGTCCAGCTGTACTCCCGCGGAATTCAATGCGACCAATCCGCCCGTATAGATAATCGTGGGGTAGGAATAGGTCCGGAACATGTAT